>JAEXAZ010000034.1 GCA_023394255.1 Bacillota bacterium
CTCTTTTCCCTGCGCCATCAGAGTTCCGGTGTGCTTGTCCTTCAGGATCTCAGCGATTCTGTCATAGCTCTCCTGTGCCGCCCGCATCGCCTTTTCGAACTCTTCCCTGGCCTGCGGAACCGCGGCAATCTCGGGCGGCGTTACATAGGTGAACTGGTTTTCGCGGACATAACGCTGGCTCTGCACACTGTAGGATGCGATCCGGTGCCGGGTAATCTGCGCCAGCAGCGAGCGGGAAACACCCTCGATCCCGAAGGTAAAGCTTGCGTGTTCAATCGGGCTTTCATGGCCGATTTCCGTGAGCATTTCCACAAATCCCGCGGTCTTTTCTTCGTTAAGGTTGTCCAACAGGTCGTCAATCGAAGCAGGCGAGTAGCAAAGCTTCGCCGCCGCCGCAACCGTCCGCTCCGGGTTGGGCGTATACGTAATCAGGGTAACATTTGCCATTTTTTTTATCCTCCATGAACAGCCGGTTCCGGACGCGGGCGTAAAAAGCCCACGTCCGGAAGGCCGGTTTAGATTTGATCGCTTTCATTCAGCTTGGGGGGGAAGAACTGGCTCACCGGGAACTTGATTTTCTTGAACACTTCACGGGGGTCATCCGTCGTGTTGCAGCTTTCCTTGTCGGGCACCGCGTAATCATATGCAGGAATCATCATCTGCACGCAGCGCTCCAGCTGAACGATTGTGAACAATCCGATCGTAATCAGTACGACTTTCTGGGGCTTAACGGGTGAAAAATCACCGTCAAACTTGCCGCAGACCGCGTTCGGCAGCGTAATACCGCAGTCGAACATCCGGTTTGGAGTACATTCAACAAGTTTAGCGTCAAGACACATCGGGTCGACGACATGTACACTCGCTTTGGGCATGTTTGTATTATCATGCTCGCAGCAGTTCCTTGGGTCGGTGGAACAATAGACCTTCACGTTTCCGTCACTGCCAAACAGGATGACTTTCTTTGAAAATGCGGCGACTCCTACCACATTCGCAGGCGGAGTGGAAGCGGATGTATGGACACCCAGCGTCACCTTAAAGAAGAATGTGATATCTACCGAATAGAATCCCTTGTTAAAAGGAACCGGCTCCACATCCAAATAAACGGTGATAATTTCCACGTCTTTGCATTTAATGCTGATTGCGCTGTCAATGACCGGCTGGGCACGGTCAGTAAAGAACACCTGCAGATCCGTGAGGCAATCTTTGTCGGTGCAGGAATCAAAAATCCTGCCGGCATCTATGCACACTGCTTCTTTAAAGCAGTTCGCTCCGGTTGCAGTAACAGGAGCTGATTTTTGTTCTGCCATATGAATCCTCCTAGTTATGTTTTGAGCTGTACTCAATACCATTTTATGAAGGATTCTTGTTTTTGTGCATCTGCGCGGAAATTTTCTGCCTGTTCCCTATTTTATTCTGTATTCGGCGTCCAGTCAACCATTTTACTTATGAAAGAAGAAAACAGCGGATTCCTACACGCTCGTGTGAAACCGCTGTTTCCGATATGTAGTCACTTCGACGGCATCTGTATCCAAAGCTTTTCCATCTGCCGGGCACGCCATCCAAACTCCCGATTTCTCTCGTCCAGCCTGACCAGTTCTGGAGAACTGTACGGTACACGCTGTTGAATCAGGAGTTCCATCCTCTTACGGTTGCATTGGATTCTCTTCCATAGATATTCGATTTTAAACGCCAAAATCCACTTTTTCATCTGCAGCATTAACACTCCACCTTGTTTTCAGACATCTTTTTTTTACTAACAGTTTTATTATATGCAGATGAAGATAAAAATTTGTCGAAGCAAGGAACTTTCAACAATTTTAATTGTTAATTCCGGTCGAAAACTACTTGTTCTTGCGAAGCCTGGCGAATTTCTCCATTACTTTTTTCGTACCGACGCCGTCAAACGCCACTTCCACCAGATGGTCGTTGCCCATAGGCGTTACCGACAGCACCAGGCCCGTTCCAAACACTTTATGCGTTACCATATCCCCCGCCCTGATCGTAAACTCACCCGCGTCAGACGCCGGCATCGAGCCGACGCCCAGCATCCTGTCGGTTTCGGATATGCGCGGCTTGCGCGGCTCTGCCTGTACCTGCTGGCGGCGGACCAGGGTCGAATCGTCCACCTCACAGAGTTCGGGGGGAACCTCCCCCAAAAAGCGGGAGACACGGTTGCGCATAGTCTGGCCGAACAGCATCCTCTGGGCAGCTGTTGTAATAAAGAGGCGTTTTTTTGCGCGCGTGATCGAAACATATGCCAGCCGGCGTTCCTCCTCCACCTGTACGGGATCGTACATCGCCTGCATCCCCGGAAAAATCCCCTCTTCCATGCCCGCAATGAATACATTGTCAAATTCCAAACCCTTGGCTGAATGCATGGTCATCATAACAACCGCATCCGTATCGGGTTCGTATCTGTCCAGATCGGTGTATAAGGAGATTTCTTCCAGAAATCCCGATAAGGACGGCTCCTCATTTTCCTCCTCGTAACGGTGCATGGAGGTTTTAAGCTCCTCAATATTTTCCATGCGGGTCTGCCCTTCAAACCCTTCGGCGCGCAGCATCTGCAGGTAGCCGGTTTCCTCCAGCAGCCTGTCCAGAAGCTCATCGAGCGGGCAAACGCCCACCGCGTCGATCAGGCGGCGCATCATCGAGGCGAACTCCATCAGGTCACCCGCCTTGCGGCCCAAAGACGCGTATTCGTCCGCATGTTCCAGAACCTCAAAAAGGGTCACGCCAACCCCCTGCGCGATTTCCGCCGCGGCATTGACTGTACTGTCGCCGAGCTTGCGTTTCGGCTCGTTGATAATCCTGCGCAGACGCAGCGTATCCGCCTGATTGTTGAGGACAGACAGATACGAGACCATATCTTTGATTTCCTTGCGCTCATAAAACCGCAGCCCGCCGATAATGCGGTACGGGATGCCGAACTTTACCAGGCCGCGTTCAATCATGTTCGACTGTGCGTTCATCCGGTATAAAATGACATGATCGGAAAACTTTGCACCGTTTTTGACATTTTCGGAAATGGTGTCTCCGATAAAACGCGCCTCTTCTCCCTCGTCCACAGCCCGGTGCACCTTGATTTTGACGCCGGTATCATTCTTAGTCCAAAGGGTTTTCCCCTTGCGTTCGGTATTGTGTTCAATCACCGCGTTGGCCGCGTCGAGGATCGTGGTGGTACAGCGGTAGTTCTGCTCAAGCCTGATGACCTTCGCCCCATGGAAGGTATCCTCAAACTGAAGGATATTCTCGATCGTGGCTCCGCGGAATTTGTAGATACTCTGGTCGTCGTCGCCGACCACGCAGAGATTGCCGCTGGCGGAGGAAAGCAGCTTCACCAGTTCAAACTGCGCCCGGTTCGTATCCTGATACTCGTCAACCATCACATAGCGGAAGCGGTTGCGGTAATATTCCAGCGCCTCCGGAAATTTCTGAAAAATCTGAACCGTCAGCATAATGATATCGTCAAAGTCGACTGCGTTCGCCGTTTTCAACTGCCTTTGATAGATTTCATAGGCCTTCGCAATGACCTGCAGGCGGTAATCATCTCCCACCGTCAGGGCAAACTCGGCGGGGGTTCTCAATTCATCCTTCGCACGCCCGATTGCGGAGAGAATTCCTTTCGGCTGGAATTTCTTGTCGTCAATATTCAGGTCTTTCAGCGCGGCTTTAATCAGGCGGACCGAATCGTCGGTGTCATAGATGGTGAACGAGCTCTCATAGCCCAGCCGGCTGATTTCCCTGCGCAAAATCCGCACGCAAGCGGAATGGAAAGTAGACGCGTTGATATCTTCCGCGACCGTTCCGAGCATCGCCCGCAGCCGATCCCGAAGCTCCCCCGCGGCCTTATTGGTAAAGGTGATAGCCAGAATATTCCATGGCAGCACCGTCTTATTCCGGATAAGCGCAAAAGCCCGGTCCATATCCCAGTTTCCACCGTCGGCATAGTCCTCTAAAAACGCGATATCTTCTTCCGTCAGCCGGTCAGGTATGTGTTCGCTTGTATAGGCGTCGCCAAACTGAACCATATTGGCGATGCGGTTGATAATCACCGTCGTTTTTCCG
>JAEXAZ010000057.1 GCA_023394255.1 Bacillota bacterium
TGCGATCTCACCTTCCACAAAAGCTCCGGTGACATATTTCTGCGGACAGCCGCCGGCGACGTCGCCGGCCGCAAACAGGCCCCGGATCGTAGTTTCCCGATCGGTGTCCACCCAGTATCCGCTGGCGGTGTGCCCGCCGACAATATACGGCTCGGTGCCCTCGATTTCTACATTTTCTACGCTTGGTGTCCGACCGCTTTCCAACCACCGCAGGGTTTGGCTGGGAGCCATATTAAGGTAGGCTTTCTGCAAATCTTCATCCTGCGCACCTGTGATGCCAACGGTTTGCAGATAACAGGGGCCGCGCCCTTCCAAATTTTCCATCACCGTGCCATATACCCGCTGTGAGGTGGCAATGCCGTATTTCTGCTCGTACACTTCGCCCAGGGCATTGATTTGCTTTGCGCCTGCCCCCTGCGCCAGTGTGCCGGTCGGAGCGATGGTGTCCTTACACCGAAGGGCAATGAAGCGCATTTCAAAGGTGGTCATTTCCGCTCCGGCGCGGATTCCCATGGCATATCCGGCTCCCGTATTGAAGGGGGGATACCACATTTTGTGGCGGGAGAATCCGGGATGGTTGGGTTTATACAATCCGGCCGCGCCGCCGGTGGCACAGAGGATTGCCCTGGCTGAAATCACATACAAAACCGGCTCCTCCACGCCAATGGCGTAAGCCCCCCGAATCCGGTTGTTTTCGACGATGTATTCGAACACATTCACCCGGTTCAATACGGTGATTTGCGGCCGGGCGGCCACGGCGCGGGCTAAAATCGTCTTAATGTTCTCACCGTTGATTTTAATATTACGGTTGCCGCGGGTAACATACTGCCCCTGTTCGTCCTTCAGAACGGTCAGCCCCAGCGATTCCAGCCTGGCAACCGTATGGTTAAGCCCCTCGGCCATGGTCAGCAGCAGGTCGTCCCGGACAATGCCCTGCGCGTCCGCATGGGCATAATCCACATAGTCCGGCGGCGTTTTGCCCGGCACAATATAGGCGTTGATGGCGTTGACCCCGGCGGCCAGGCAGCCGCTTCGCTTTATATTCGCTTTTTCCGCGATCAGTACATCACCGCCGGATTCCTCGCAAAAGGTAAGCGCCGCATAACACCCCGCTGTGCCGCCGCCAATGATCAGAAAATCCGTACGAAGCGTTTTAACCTGTAAATCCACTAAATTACCTACTTTGCATATTTATATACTATGATATAAATCATTATATAAGAGAAATCCGGAAAAATCCAGCACTGATTGCGCAAACGTTATACAACAAAATCGCAAAAACAAGCTTTCAATCAACGCAAACGTTATACAACTTTTCACTTGAAATTTTGACGGCAATACAATATCATATTAAATAGATATATTTAATATGATATTGTGGTAAAGGGGGGATCAGGAATGACATTGAAAGAGATTGCGGTACAGGCCGGGGTATCTGTTTCGACAGTATCACGAATTGTTAATTCTCCGGATGACCGGTTTGCCAGCAAGGAAGTGCGCGACAGGGTTTGGTCGATTATCAAAAAAACGGGTTACACTCCCAATCAGACAGCCCGGGAACTGCGGCGGGGGAATACGAAAGCACAAGGGATGCCTTCCTGTGCGTTAGCCTGCGTTTTGGGCAGAACAAGGACGCTGGACGACGATCCCTTTTTTGCTCAGCTCGCAAGGGTGATTGAGCAGCA
Organism: Bacillota bacterium; assembly: GCA_023394255.1. GTDB lineage: Bacteria > Bacillota > Clostridia > Oscillospirales > Ruminococcaceae > Anaerotruncus. The sequence continues at coordinate 1,686 of JAEXAZ010000057.1, forward strand.
GGCAATGGAGAAGGGCTATCCGGTGCGGTTTTCCTATTCAGTTTTCGACATGAATACAAATGCCGTGCCGGAAAAAATCGGGCCCATCAAAGCCGACGGCGCCATTGTATTAGGGCGGATCAGCAGCAACTATATAGATTCCCTGGAAAGTTACTATAAAAATCTTGTGTATGTGGGCCGCAACATCATTTCTGCCAGCTGCGATCAGATTATCTGCGACGGATATGAGGCGACGCAAATTGCGATGAAATATCTGGTTGCATGCGGCCACCGACGGATCGGCTATATTGGCGAGACTTCAAACGAGGTAAGATATAAAGCGTATCTCGATATGCTCAGCGAATATGAACTGGATTGCTCCTCAGACCTGGTCAGCAATTGCCCGCAAAACGGAGCCGGGGGATACCAGGGAGCCGCGAATCTGCTTGGCGCGGCAAACCCGCTTCCAACCGCTGTTTTCTGCGCGACCGATATTGCCGCTGTTGCCGCCCTGCGGCGCTTTGCCGAAGCGAAAATCAAGGTGCCCGAACAGATTTCTATCATCAGCATGGATAATATTGAACTGTCCGGGTATGTTTCCCCTATGCTGACCACTGTGGGAATGCCAATCATAGAGATGGGGAACGTGGCGGTGCAGATCCTGATCGACAGAATCCGGAAGCAGCATAAACTGCCGATGAAAATTTTTTTGCCAAACAAGCTGGCAATCAGGGAAAGCGTTGCTAATCTAAACATAGGAACGTACATATAACTATTTTGTTTCACATATTTTCTAAAAAGGATGACCGCGCAATGAAAAGACTTGTTAAATTGATTTTCGTCTGTATAGTTGTACTGTTCACGGGTTGCACGGGCACAGCGTCAAACAGCCAATCTTCAGATGGGGTGGAGTTCAATGACGCTCTGGGGCATTCCGTTCGCATTGCTGAAAGCGGCCGGGTTGTGGCCGCGTCCGGAAGCTTTGCACAGGTGTGGCTTTTGGCGGGAGGGACTCTGACCGGTACCACCGAAGACGCTTTTAAGGATGATCCTCACATAAATGAAGAGGTTGCAGATATCGGAAGCCTGCACGCCCCAAGCTTGGAAGCAATCATCGCGCTGAATCCCCAGTTGGTGATTCTGTCCGCCGATATCAGCGGACATGCGGTTTTATATGACCAATTGACCGCCGCGAACATCACCGCCGCCTATTTTTCGGTGGAGACATTTGACGACTATTTGAATATGCTTAAAATCTGCACGGATATTACCGGTCGGAACGATTTGTATGAACAGAACGGCCTTAGTATTCGGGAAAATGTCCGGAAAATCGTCGCCAATACCGAAGGAAAGCCTTCTCCCAGAATTTTACTTCTGCGGGCTGGAGCAGGGAAAGTGACAGCCAGAAACAGCGATACCATGGCCGGGGCCATGCTGCGGGACATGGGATGCAGCAACATTGCCGACAGTGAAACCGGCCTTTTGGATAATCTGAGTCTGGAAGTCATTATTCAGCAGGATCCCGACTTTATTTTTGTGACGACTATGGGAGATTCGGAGGAAAAGGCACAGAAAGCACTGCAGGATACCCTTCTTTCCAATCCGGCATGGGCAGACTTGAGTGCGGTGAAAGGAAACCGGTACATTGCGCTGCCAAAAGATCTGTTCCATCAAAAACCAAACAACCGCTGGGATGAAGCTTACGAAAAACTGTGGGAAATCTTATATGAAAAAGAATAAAAGGACTTTTATTCTTTTTTTTACCTGTACGGTAAGTCTGCTGCTGGCTGCTTTGCTGGCTCTTTTGCTGGGAGCGGTGCGTTTCAGCCCTCCTGAACTTTTCCAAAGCATGACAGGAGATGGCCTTTCCACCACCGGGCGTATTCTGCTGCATGTCCGGTTGCCGCGAATGCTGGCCGCCGCCCTTGCGGGGGCGGGCCTTTCAGTTTCGGGCGTTCTGATTCAGACTGTGCTGCAAAATCCCCTGGCGAGCCCCGGCATTATCGGTGTAAACGCGGGCGCGGGACTTAGCGTTGCGCTTTGTATGGCCCTGCTGCCGGGCATGGTTCTGATTCTTCCTTTCGCGGCGTTTTTGGGTGCGCTGGCCGCCGTTCTGCTGG
>JAEXAZ010000130.1 GCA_023394255.1 Bacillota bacterium
AGCATACCCTGTTTTTAACAATTTCGGGAATTGACGAAGATACGCGCGACATCACAATTCAAGGGGATGAACGGTTTTGAAGATACTTGCGATGGATACTTCCTCCCTTTCGGCAAGCTGTGCGCTGTTGGAGGAGGATACTGTCCTCGGGGAATGCTTCACAAATGTAAAGCTGACGCATTCCCAGACGATTATGCCAATGGTGCAGGGTCTGCTCAGCCAGACACGGATTCCGCTCGAGGCGGTCGACCTGTTTGCCGTCACAAACGGCCCCGGGTCTTTTACCGGCCTGCGCATCGGGCTTTCCGCTGTAAAAGGGATGGCACACGCGCTTGGAAAACAGTGTATCGGCGTATCCACTTTGGAGGCGCTCGCATATCAATATTGCGGTGTGGATTGTGTGGTGGCTCCTGTGCTGGACGCGCGCTGTTCACAGGTCTACACCGCTCTGTTCCGTTGGGACGGAAATCAGTTCACCCGGTTGGAAAAAGACAGCGCGATTCCTATCGCACAATTGGAAAAATGGCTGAAAAATGCCGGCGAACCTGTTTTTTTAGTTGGAGACGGGGCAAAACTGTGTTATAATAGCATGAAAGAGCGTGTTCCCGGCATCCGGCTGGCTTCACCCGCGCTGCAATTTGTGCGCGCGTCTTCTGTTGCGCTTGCCGCTTTGCCTGCCATCGCAACAAATGCCGTGGAGCCGTCCGCGCTTGTACCCGCCTATCTGAGGCTGCCTCAGGCGGAGCGGGAACTGCTTGCAAAACAAAAAATTTCAGGAGATGGAAAATCATGATAGCTTTAGCTGCGGATCATGGAGGCTTTGCGCTGAAAGAGGAAGTCAGGGCATGGCTCGACGAAAATAAAATCGCATATAAAGATTTTGGAAGCTATGACGGACAGTCCTGCGACTACCCCGATATGGCCGCTCCGGCCTGCAAAGCCGTTGTTTCGGGCGAGTGTGACCAGGCGCTGCTCTTCTGTGGTACCGGAATCGGCATCTCGATGGCGGCCAACAAAATCAAAGGGATCCGGGCCGCCTGCTGCTCGGATTATTTCAGCGCCAAATATACCCGCCTGCATAACAACGCGAACGCGCTCTGCATGGGCGGGCGCGTGGTCGGCGCGGGGCTCGCGATTGAGCTTGTGGACGCGTTCCTGAACACGGAGTTTGAGGGCGGGCGTCATCAGAGGCGCATTGATAAAATTTCTGCGCTCGAAAATGAATGAAAATCAAATGAATGTAAGGGGATATCGCTATGTCAATAAATCCGTTCATTATGGATCACCCGCTGATCAAACACAAGATCACCCTTCTGCGTGATAAAAATACCGGTTCAAAGGAATTCCGCGAACTGATCAACGAGATCGCCATGCTGATGTGCTATGAGGCGACCCGCGATATGCCCACAAAAGAGGTGGAGATCGAGACGCCTATCTGCATTGCAAAGGCAAGCGTCATCTCCGGACGCAAGGTTGCTTTTGTGCCGATTCTCCGGGCGGGGCTTGGCATGGTGGACGGTATGCTGGAGCTTGTTCCGGCCGCAAAGATCGGCCATATCGGCATGTACCGTGATCCGGCCACTCACGAACCTGTGGAATATTACTGCAAGCTGCCCGCCGATATTCAGGAGCGCGATATTATTGTGCTCGACCCGATGCTGGCGACCGGCGGTTCCGCCATTGATGCCATCAACCAGCTGAAAAGACATCATTGTTCGACCAATATCAAGTTCATGTGCATCATTGCCGCCCCTGAAGGGCTGAAGGCTTTGAGCGACGCCCATCCGGAAGTGCAGATCTACTGCGGCGCGCTGGATGACCATCTGAATGAAAACAAGTACATTGTTCCCGGCCTTGGCGATGCGGGCGACCGCATTTTCGGCACAAAATAAGGTTTCGCGATTGATTGTGCCGCCCCTTTTTCTAAAAAGAAGCGCAGGGAAAGAATTCATCGAATAAAGACAGAAGCTGTTTGGAATGCTAATTTCAAACAGCTTCTTTTTTTGCGTTCAGACAAAGGGGGAATGAAATGGAAAAACTCAAATTTATACTCACCGGAGCAATCGCGGGCATGCTGAACGGGCTCTTCGGCGCGGGCGGAGGGATGGTTGTCGTCCCGATGCTCAGCCACTGCGGGCTTCCCGCCGAGCGCGCGCATGCCACCTCAATCGCCGTAATCCTGCCGCTCTCAATTGTCAGCAGCATCCTCTATCTTTCCATCGGGCATATCACGCTGGCAAGCGCCCTTCCTTATCTCCCGCTCGGGCTTGTGGGCGCGGCCATTGGCAGCAAGCTTTTGACAAAGATCAAAAAAGTCTGGCTGCACAGGATTTTCGGCGTCATAGTCCTTTACTCGGCCATCCGGCTGCTCACATGAATCAGGCCCTTATCATTGCCGCAGTATCTTTGATCAGCGGGGTTCTCGGGTCATTGGGCATGGGAGCCGGCGCAGTCCTTCTGCTTTATCTGCGTGTCTACGGCGGATATGAGCAGCTGGAGGCACAAGGTATCAATTTGCTGTTTTTCCTGCCGATTGCCGTCCTGTCCATCATCCTTCACAGCCGTAACCATCTGATTACCTGGAAAGCTGCCGCTTTCTGCATTCTGTCCGGCCTGCCCGCCGTACTGTTTGGGGTCTGGCTGGGAGAACGGCTTGGCAGCGAGCTGCTTTCCAAACTGTTCGGCATCATGCTCTTCATCATCGGAGTGAGGGAATTCAAGCAAAAAAAGTAATCCGTTTACATGCTGTCTGATCAGACAAAAAGCAAAAAGGCGCTTAAAAGAAATTCTTGGCGCCGTATAAACCATTCGGCAAGCGACCAAAATAACGTTGGAGGTGTAACCACAATATGAATGATTCTTATAATCCAAAAAACAAATTCAGTAAATTTCTGGCAGGCAGAGGCTTTTATGTAGCGTTGGCAGTTTGCGTAATCGGAGCCGGTACCGCGGCATGGGTCGCGGTTGACAAGACCATTGCACGTATTGACGGAAACAATAGTACGATTGTCGAGCAGGAACCCGCCGCTTCGCAGGAACCAACCTACGGTTTCCCCGATTTGGAGGAAGCTGGAAAGGCGCAAAGCGGCGTAAAGACGCCGTCCCCCAGTTCCTCCTCCTCGCCTATGGCGCCTTCGTCGTCATCCGAAGCCTCGTCCAAGTCCGAACCTCGCTCTACCGAGGCCGCTGCGCGGCAGCAATTGCCTCCGTCATCTTACGTTATGCCGGTCACCGGTGAAATCTTCGGGGCTTACAGCAACGGCGAACTTGTGAAAAACAATACGCTCAAAGAATGGCGCACACATGACGGCATTGATATCAAAGCCGAACAGGGCACCGCGGTCAAAGCCGTTAACGACGGAAAGGTGACAGCGGTCAATGACGACCCGCTGATGGGCGTGACGGTGGAAATCAAACATGATACCGGCGTTACATCGATTTATTCCGGACTTACCAAAGACGTCTCCGTTAAGTCGGGCGACAATGTGAAAGTCGGCCAGACCATCGGCAAAGTTGGAGAAATTCCGAGCGAAATCCTGCTTGATTCACATCTGCACTTTGCAATGAAATCTGCTGACGGCAAATGGATCGACCCACTTAAAACAATGGGTAAAATCTAAGACAAAAAGAAAAGACGGACTATGTCCGTCTTTTCTTTTTGTCTTCCACTTCATGTAAGGAGCCATCCTGAAAATAATACTCCGTTTGACCGATCGTCGTATAGTAAGTATTATCCAAATCCTCTTTCCGGATGATCCGGGTAGGCGCGCAAACAGCCACAGAATTGGGAGGCATATCTTCATATACCACCGCGTTCGCGCCAATCCGGCAGTTGTCGCCAATTGTAATCCCCCCAATAATTTTGGCCCCCGCACCGATATAGACGCGGCTGCCAATTGTAGGGCTGCCGGGATGCCGGC
>JAEXAZ010000121.1 GCA_023394255.1 Bacillota bacterium
CAGTCGATTGTGATGGAATATATTGACGGAATTACGCTCAAAGAGTATATTGAGCAGCAGGGTGTGCTTCAGTGGAAGGAAGCGGTCCATTTTACGGTGCAGACCCTGCGGGCGCTTCAGCATGCCCATGAAAAAGGGATTGTCCACCGTGATATCAAGCCCCAGAATATCATGCTTCTGTCCGACGGCACCATCAAGATCACCGATTTCGGCATCGCGCGGTTTGCCCGCAGCGAGGCCCGCACGCTGACCGACAGGGCGATCGGCTCGGTGCATTATATCAGCCCGGAACAGGCTGCCGGCGGCACAATTGATGCCCGCACCGATATCTATTCGGTGGGCGTCATCCTTTATGAGATGCTTACCGGGCAGGTTCCTTTTGAAGCCGATACCCCGGTGTCGGTCGCGCTCAAACAGATCCAAAATAAAGCGGCCCTGCCGCGCACGCTGAATTCTTCCATCCCGGAAGGGCTGGAGGAGATTACCATGCATGCCATGGAGAAGGACGCGGCAAAACGCTACCAGTCCGCGGCGCAGATGCTGCGGGATATTGACGAATTCAAGCGCGACCCGTCGATTTCGTTTGAATATAAATATCTGAATGTACCGCTGCCGGCGGAAAACAGCAAGTACACCAATGCGATACAGAATGCCCGAAAGGATCAAAAAAAGGTGAAACGCAAAAAAGAAAAAACAAAACGTGCTCCGATTATTCCGGTTCTGGCCGGGGTAACGACGGCGTTTGTGATTGTGACAGCAGCGTTTATCGGCTGGATGATTTATCTGAACAATCCGTTTGCGCCCGTCGAGGATGTGGAAGTCCCCACATTAATCGGGCTCAGGTATGATGACATCAAGATTTCTCCCAAGTACGAGAATTTTAAACTGGAAGTGGAAAAAACCGATTATAGCAACGATTACGGCAAAGGGGTTATTTACGACCAAAGCCCCAAAGCGGGAACGAACGTTAAGGTTGATTCAATCGTTAAAGTGAAAATCAGCACCGGCCAGAAGACGATCAAGCTGACCAATTTTGAAGGCATGGACGTCAAGCAGGTGATTGCCCAGCTCAAGGAGTGGGGCGTTGATTATGATGAAAAGGCAATGTTCAGCGATACCATACCGCTGGACAGCATCGTGAAGACAATCCCCGGGGAGGGGGAGGAAGTTTCCGCAGGCGAAGTGGTGACGCTCTATGTCAGCATGGGCAAGGAGCAAAAACAGGTTACCGTGCCGGATCTGGCAGGCATCAGCATCGAGGACGCGCGCACCCTGCTGCAGAACTATAAGCTGCAGATCGATAAGGTGACCTACGATCCCGATTATGACGGCGAATTCCCGGACGGCACGATTATCGGCCAGTCTCCCGCCGCGGATTCCATGGTGGAGCAGAACAGCAAAATCAACGTGACGGTTGCCGGCGAAAGCAGCGGGCCGATCAAGATGTCCCTGTTTGTGCCGCTGCCCGCGTCGGTCGACCGCGATGTGGAAATGTCCGCCACACAGGACGGCGAGGAAGTTGCCAAGGAAACGCTCAATCCTTCCAAGGCCAAGGTCTGGAAGCCCGCCTTTGAGGGCGAAGGGATTACGGAAGTGAATATTTTCTTTGACGGAGAGCTTTATCAGGTGTATGAACTGGACTATGATCAAAAGGGACACCGCGTTCTCCACAACTACGCAGACGAATTTGAAGAATGAAAGCAAAACCTATTTCTGTGAAGGGCGGCCGTATGGAGCATCTGACAGGGTTAATTACGAAAGCAACAGGCGGATTCTATTATGTAACAGCCGGTGCGGCGGTTTATGAATGCCGCGCCAGGGGGCTTTTTCGCAAAGAAGGCGTCAGCCCCCTTGTGGGAGACTCTGTGAAGATGGAACAGCTTGGACAGGGCAAGGGACAGGTCACGGAAATCCTGCCGCGCAAAAACGCCCTGGTGCGCCCGCCGCTCGCAAACCTGGATACGTTTGTGATTATCACTTCGGTCGCCGATCCCGTGCCAAACCTTCTGGTTATCGACAAGATGATGGCGATCGCCTGCCACAAAGGCATCCGGCCGATGCTGGTAATCACCAAGAGCGATTTGGGCAGCGCGGAGGCGCTGGAGGAGATTTATCGAGGAATCGGGATTCCGGTGTTCACGGTAACTGATAAAAGCGGTGAGGGGATCGAACAGATCCGGGCGGCGCTTTCCCACGGAATCAGCGCCTTTTCCGGCAACACAGGGGTGGGAAAGTCCAGCCTGCTCAACCGCGTTGATTCCCGTCTGGCGCTTGAAACGGGGGAAACCAGCCAGAAGCTTGGCCGGGGCCGCCATACAACCCGCCATGTGGAACTGTTCCCCATCGGCGAGGACGGCTACATTGCCGATACCCCCGGTTTTTCCGCGGTGGAACTCGAGCGGTATGAGGTGATTTTGAAAGAAGAACTCGCCGGATGTTTCCCGGAATTCGCGGAATATACGGATCACTGCCGGTTTACCGGCTGTTCACATACGGTGGAGAAGGGATGCGCGGTTCTGGAGGCTGTCAATCAGGGGAAGGTCCATCCGTCGCGTCATGCGAATTACTGTGCGCTTTATGAGGACGCAAAAAAAATCAAGGAGTGGGAGCTGAAAAAATGAAGCGCTGCGTTGTGCTGACGGGCGGGCCGCTGTCCGATTTTGACCATATCCGCCCGGAACTGCGTCCGGACGATTATATCATCGCCTGCGATGCGGGATATGCGGCCGCCAGACAGTTTGGCATCACCCCTCATCTGGCGGTGGGGGATTTCGATTCCCTGCAAGAAACGGTTCCGCGGGATATTCCGGTATTGAAAGCCTCCACGCATAAGGACGATACGGACACCATGCTGGGCCTCCGCTGCGGCCTGGAACGGGGCTGCCGCGATTTTCTGATACTGGGTGGCCTGGGCGGCCGTCTGGACCACACGGTTTCCAATCTGCAGGCGCTTTCCTTTCTCTGCGAAAACGAAGCAACAGGGCAAATCCTTTCAAACCGGAACGCGGCATGGATTGTCCGAAACGGCTCCCTGCGGATCCCCCGGATGGAAGGCTATCATCTTTCCGTGTTTGCGTGGGGAGGAACCTGCGCGGGCGTGACATTGGAAGGGCTGGAATACCCGCTTACCGATTACACGATGCACCCGGTAAACCCGGTGGGCACAAGCAACGAATTTTCCGCCGAAGAAGCTGTGGTCACGGCGGGGAGCGGCACTTTGCTGGTCATTGCCTCCCGGGAATAAAAAAGCTTTGGGCAAGCCGCCTGATGGGCCTGCCCAGAGCTTTTTTATGTATTCTCTTTTTTTACACCGAACAGGAGCCGCAAAATTGGCGCGAGGAACCGCGGGCTTTTCACAACAACAATTTTCATGAGAGATAATGCCTCCTTTGATTCACAAGATCAAGATACGTATTCCGAGAGCGACCAGACAAACGCCGGCTAATATCAACACCAATTTCATCGAGGCAAACACGGCAAGCACTACGCCCAATCCAAAACCGGCCCCCATCAACGCCCAGCAGTTATAATCCAGAAAATCCTTGCGTTTCATCTTGTCACCTCCGCCCTGCGTATAGTTCAATATACGCATTTCAAGGATTTTGGTGACAGACGGCCCTGAATTTCATTTACATTCCCGCTGGGACGGACTATAATGGAAAAAAAGATTGCGGCATAAAAGGAGAGGCGTTTCATGACAGCGATGACAGTAAAACCGTTCGCCGCCCTTGAGGACGGGAGAACCGCGGAACTTTATACCTTGAAAAACGTAAATGGAATGGAAGTTGCCATAACCAATTTCGGCGGCGCGATCGTATCCCTTCTGGCTTCCGACAGGAATGGAAAGTTTGCGGATGTGGTGCTCGGACACGCCGGCTATGAGGGATACCGGGCGCGCAGGCATTTTTTCGGCGCGCTGGTTGGGCGTTGCTGCAACCGTATCGGAAAGGGCCGGTTTACGTTGAACGGGAAAACCTATCAGCTTGCTGTCAATGACCAGGGGAAAAACCACCTTCACGGCGGGGTGGAAGGGTTTGACCAGAAACTGTGGGGGGCCCAAACCGTGATGCGGGACGGCGACCAGGTGCTGCGGCTTACCTATACCAGCCCGGACGGCGAGGAAAACTATCCGGGTACGCTTTCCGTCAGCGCCGAATACCGGCTGACAGACAGCAACGCCCTTGAACTGCGGTATTCGGCAGTCTGTGATGCCGATACGGTCTGCAACCTGACAAACCACTCCTACTTCAATCTTGCGGGCCATGATTCCGGAACGGTTTTAAACCACCGCCTGAAAATTTATGCGGATTATTTCACCGAGGCGGACAGCGAGAGTATCCCCACGGGGCGTGTTTTGCCGGTTGCCGGTACGCCGATGGACTTCCGGGAATTTCACCGGGTGGGCGAGCGGATTGAGGCGGACTACCAGCCGCTGCATTTCGGCGGCGGATACGACCATAACTGGGTGCTCAGAAAAGGAAACGGTGTTCTGGGGCCTTGCGCGGAGCTCTATGAAGAAACAAGCGGGCGGCATATGGTCTGCGAAACGACACTGCCCGGCGTCCAGTTCTATTCAGGGAACGGGTTGGACGGAACCATCGCCGGCAAAGGAGGCTGCCGCTATCAGAGGCGCGGCGCGCTTTGCCTGGAAACACAGTATGCTCCGGATTCTGTGAACCACCCCGAATGGGATAATCCAATTTTGAAAGCCGGACAATGCTATGAATCTGCCACCGTTTACCGTTTTGATGCCAAATAACATAGAAAAAAGCCCGCGCAAGCGGGCTTTTTTTATGAACTGATCTGTGTAGAAGCACTCGACAGGACTCAGCCCCATCCGTTATTGCCGCGTTTGCTCCGCTTCGCGGAGGGATTGCCGGAATATGGGCTGACTTGGTTATATCCGTAGTTGGATGTATTGAGAATCGGCTGATTGTAATGATAGGCTGAGTAGACATCGTTCGTTTTTGCGGCGGACGTATCGGCCACCTTGGAAACATCGGCGACTTTGGACATGTTCATATCGGCGACCTTGGATACATCGGCGACTTTGGACATGTTCATATCGGCGACCTTGGATGCATCGGCGACTTTGGACATGTTCATATCGGCCACCTTGGAGGTGTCGGCGACTTTGGACATGTTCATATCGGCTACCTTGGAGACGTCGGCGACTTTGGACATGTTCATGTCGGCCACTTTGGAGACATCGGCGACCTTGGACATGCTGGTATCGGACACCTTGGAGACATCGGCGACCTTGGACATGCTGGTATCGGCTACTTTGGAAGCACCGGCAGTTTTGGAGAAATTGATGTCGGCTATTTTTGAAGTGACGTTCTCTATGACCTTTGAAGCAATGTCGGATACTTTGGAAGTGGCAGCTTCCGATACTTTGCTGACAGGAGTATCCAGGGATTTGTAGGCGGTAACCGGAGAAACCTGATTGATCTGTGCGTTTGCCACCGGGTTCACCATATTTTCGGCCATGTTCGAGACTCCGGCTACAGCACTGACAGGCTGAGGAGCGACCGGAGCGATGTCGGCGGGGTTGCATTTTTTATCAAAGCTGGGGTTAAATGCGTAAAAATTTCTGCAGTCCAGGTTATCCTGTGTAATCCGCAGCGCTTCCCCCAACCGTGCAGAGTGAAATATTTCATAACTGCTTTTGCATGTGAACCGCACCTGCCGCATACATAAGATAGCGGAGAGGAGTGGTTCGATGGAAGAGCGGGACCTGTTCGACAAAGAGGAAGTGCAAATGCCGCTGTATGGGAAAAATTATGTGGTTACAAACTATTTTCCCAGGCTTCAGCCTGACGATTACCGGCAGCGTGTCAATCAGACGGCCTGCCGCCTTTATGAAATTCTGAATAAACGCCGTCCGCCCGAATAGGAAAGCGGGAAAGAAGGGCGGCAATGTATGCGCTGTATGCAAGACAGTCAGTAGAAAAACCGGACAGCATCTCTATCGAAAGCCAGCTCGAATACTGCCGGTATGAAACAAAAGGGCAGCCCCATAAAGTCTATGTAGACAGGGGGTTCAGCGGAAAAGATACCCACCGGCCGGCGTTTGAACAGATGCTGTCGGATATTCGGGCGGGGCAGATCCAGACGGTAGTGGTCTATAAATTGGACCGCGTGAGCCGTTCCGTCCTGGATTTTGGGAAACTGATGGAGGAGTTTGAAAAAAATAAGGTCGCTTTTGTTTCCGCAACGGAAAAATTCGACACACAGACCCCAATGGGCAGAGCTATGCTGAATATAGCCATGGTATTTGCCCAGCTTGAACGGGAAACCATTCAAAAGCGGGTGGCGGATTCTTATCTGGCGCGTAGCCGGCATGGGTTTTATATGGGCGGAAGAGTACCGTACGGTTACCGGCTGGAACCGGCCGAGATCGACGGGGTCCGCACTTCCGTATATGTTCCGGAAGAAAAAGAGGCGCAGCAGGTAAAACTGATTTATTCGATGTATGTAAACAGAGATTGTTCACTGGGAAAGATCCTTCAGTTTTTTGAAGAGCACCAAATCCCGCATCTGCGCGGAAGCAGGTGGAATACCGCACGTCTCAGCGAGCTTCTGCGCAATCCGGCTTATGTGAAGGCGGACGCGGATATCTATCGCTATTATCGGTCTCAGGGCGTGGAAATCATCAACGGCCTGCCGGATTTTCAGGGCGAAAACGGGTGTTATCTTTACCGGCAGAGGAAAAACGACAAAAAATACGCCGCTTTTCCTAAAGATATGCTGGTGCTGGCCCCGCATGCGGGGCTGGTTTCTTCCGGCTTGTGGCTGGCGTGCAGAAATAAATGCGGGGAGCGCCCACATCCCGCCGCCGGGAAAGCAAAAAACACCTGGCTTGCGGGAAAGGTAAAATGCGGAAAATGCGGTTACGCGCTCACAGTCAAAAAATCCGACACAAAAATGGGCAGATATTTTGTTTGCAGCGCAAAATATACCGCCAAGGGATGTCCCGGCGCCGGGACGGTTTATGTACTGGCGGTGGAGGACTGCCTTTCGGAGCAGATCAAAAAACGGCTGGAACAGGTCCGGAACACCGGATTTCCGGAAGATGGCCGCGATTCCCTGACAAGTACATACCGGCAGCAGATTATGACGCTGGAGATGTCGATTGAGCAATTGGTGGATCGGGTTGAGCGCTCTACGGATGCCGCTATGGAAGCAATCAACCGGCGTATTAACCGGCTTTGCTGTCAAAAGCAGGAATTACAGGAACGGATGAACGCCTTAACGCGAGGGACTGTAAAACAAAGTTGGCAAAAAGACCTTCCGCTGGCGGCCGTCTGGGAAGAAACAGAACCGATGGAAAAGAAGGAAATCACAGATATTTTGATTCAGTCTGTTCAGGTTGCAGACGACAGGATTGACATTGTCTGGAAGATTTAATTTTTAAAAATGGCCGGCGGGGGCTGTAAAAAGAATTTTACCGCGGATGTTGCTTTCCTGATTTTATTGTCGAATACTGTTGTATGGAACTTTATCGGGAATATGGCTGAGGGCTGCGGCGCTGACAGAGCCGCAAAGAGAGGCCGCAATTAAAAAACCAAAACAGCTTTTACGCAGAGTGAGACGGATGAGAGGTGCAGGTTATGCAGCAGACGAATTTAATTTCAAAAAATATTATGGAAGACTTGGTGGACGACAGGCTGGACGAATTAATGAAATTTTCGGGCGTTTGCTGCTGCGAACGCTGCCGCGCAGATGTGCGGACGCTTTCCCTCAATTCGCTGCCAGCGAGATATGTCATGAGCACAAGTGGGGATGTCTATGTCCGGTTTCAATCGCTGGAACCTCAAATACAGGCTGATATTGTAACCGCGGTTATGAACGCAATTGAGGTCGTGCGCGCCAATCCAAGGCATGACAAATATTTTTGCTATTAGGATGAACTCCTAAGCGCCGGATAACACAGCAGAGCGCCGTTGGCGTTCTGCTGTGTTTTTTCGTAACAATCAGGTTGCCGGCCGGCATGATTTTGCCGGATTGCATCATAATAAGACAGACAGCGGATCTCATTCGCCAATATTTTCTAAAAAAGAATTTTTCGTGGTATTTACAACGGATTTTATCGTTTAAATCCGGTATGATACAAACAGAAAGAATCTTAGCAATAGGGAGGATTCCAATGGAAACTATTTTTTTAAAAAATCTGGACAGGGAAACCATACTGAAGCTGCCGGAACAGGTGAGTTTTCTGCCGGGCCAGATTGTGAGCAAGACACTTGCACAAAATTCCGCAGTCAGCCTCACATTGTTTGCCTTTGACAGCGGAGAAGAAATCAGCACGCATGAGTCCCATGGGGACGCGCTCGCAATTGCTTTGGAGGGCGCGGGTGAAATTACGATTGACGGCAAAAAACAAACGCTTCAGGCGGGCGAATCGATTGTGATGCCGGCAAACCATCCGCACGCGGTATTTGCACCCGAACCTTTCAAAATGTTTTTGATTGTGGTGTTCCCACAGCATAGAACAGAATAGAAAGGAGCCCTGAAAATGAAAGTGACCATTGACAGAAACGGATGTATCGGATGCGGCCTTTGTGCCGGCATCTGTCCGGAGGTGTTTTGCATGGCGGAGGACAATTTGGCACAGGTGTGCGGCGACGTGACCGGGGAGACCCGGGACGGCGTCCGGGAGGCAAAAGAAAGCTGCCCTGTCGGCGTAATTGATGTGGAAGAATAAAAATCTTTCCGGGAAAAACAGTTACATAAAAGCAGGTTTTGATTTCAAATAGATCAAAGGCTTTTTTGGAAAATAGTAGAAATTAAAATCGATTAATGTTATAATATAAAAAAGTTTCAGCGGCATACTACCAAGGTCTGCAAACTTTTTACTGCTGCTTGAAAGCGGCGGGAGCAAAGGCCGGTTCGTAACGGTTCGGCAAAAAGCCCCGACGGATCGGCTCAGAGTGAAATGAAAAAGAAAGTGGAGGAATCGGAACATGAAAAAGTATGTATGCACAGTCTGTGGATATGAGTATGATGAGGCTTTGGGAGATCCGGACAACGGGATAGCTCCCGGGACAAAATGGGAAGACCTCCCGGATGATTTTGTCTGCCCGGTTTGCGGCGCCGGCAAGGATTTATTTGAGGAGCAGTAATCTTTCCAGCTGTTTCGGAAAATCAACAGGAGCTCTCCGGGTTTGCGGGGGGCTCCTGTTTTGTTTCCATCCGCACGGTTTGGTTCCCCGAAACGTTGGAAATGTACGACTTCACGTTCACGCAGGAATTTAATCGGGTCGCGGACATCGGAGTCATCAATCAGGCGGAGTATGTTGTCGTAAGACAAACGGGCTTTTTGCTCGGCGGCGAGATCTTCGGACAGGTCGGCAATTGTATCGCCTGCCACCTGAAGCGTACCGGCCGAAAACGGAACGCCTGACGCGCCCTGGGGATATACCCCGGTGGTGTGGTCGACAAAATAAACGTCGAATCCGCTTTTTTTAATTTCACTCATGGACAGGCTGCGGGTCAGCTGGTACAGGATGGCGGAAATCATTTCGATATGACCGAGCTCTTCGGTTCCTATATCAGTCAGCATAGCTTTTACCTGCGCGTAGGGCATGCTATAACGCTGCTGAAGATAGCGGGTGGCAGCGCCGAGTTCCCCGTCCGGACCGCCAAGCTGGCTGATGATCACACGGGCAAGCGCCGGATTGGGGGTTTTGATTTTGACAGGATACTCCAGTTTTTTTTCATATTGCCACATAATGTACTACGCCTCCAGTTCCCAAGGCCAGGGATTGTTGACCCAGGTCCAGTAATTTGAATTTTTGTTGCCGTGCATATGAATGGGACCGTACAGTGATTGATAGCGTTCCATTGCCTCGTGATGAAGGTGATGATGTTTTTCAAAGTACGCCAGCGCATTTTTGCAGGTTGGATGACTGTCGAGATAAAGCCCCACATCTGTGAGGGCGAACTCGTACATCTGAATTTGTTTTAATAATTGATCACGCTCAGACACGCAGACACGCCCCCTCTAAAAACGGTTTGTTGAGGCCGGGGAAAATCGTTCCATAATGGAAGCCCGCCTCCAGCTCATAAGTGCCTTCCCACTCCTGCATAGGGGAATACACCATGGCCAGAGCAGGCATTACGGATGAACAATTCGGCGCAACGGAATTTGCTGCCGCAATTGCCTCTGAATTCAGCTCCATATGCGAAAACTCCTTTATTAAACAATATAGGGGCGGTGCCCCTCTCATCCCCATAGTATGAGCGTGTGTTTAAATGGTTCGCGGCCGGTTCCTTCGGGCGGCAGGCCAAATCAATAAAAAATAAAAAATTCCATAAGATTCCTATTGTTTCGTACATACTTTCCACATAAATCCGATTTTGTCAGTCAATAATAACCTTGCAGTGACTGGAACGCAGCCCGAAACCACATCACAGATAATTTATGTGCGGCGAGGTGCAAAGTCAAATATAAATAAGTTTCGTTTGGGGTGTATTTTCGCTGCCGCCATTCAGGATGGTGGCGGACGCTGTGTTTCAACACCAAGCAGAAGGAAGGAGGACAATTCTGATGAAAGCCACAGGAATTGTGAGGCGCATCGACGATCTCGGGCGCGTGGTTATCCCGAAAGAAATTCGCCGCACTATGCGCATAAGGGAGGGCGACCCTCTTGAAATATATACGGATAATGACGGTGAGGTAATTTTTAAAAAATATTCTCCAATCGGCGAGCTGTCGTCCTTTGCGTCCCAATATGCGGAAGTGCTCAATAAGGTCGGGGGTTATCCGGTGGTTGTTTGTGACCGCGACCATGTAATCAGCGTTGCCGGTATTCCCAAAAAAGAGCTGCTGGAACGCAGAGTCTCTCCCGCGCTGGAAGAAATGATGGAACAGCGCCGCAACTTTGCGATTGCGGGGGACGGCAAGAGAATGCAGCCGGTAGAAGGCGTTGACAGGTTTGCCCTTGTGGTGGCGCCGATTATTGCAGCCGGAGATGTTTGCGGAAGTCTGATGTTTATAGCGGGGGACAATCCTGTATCTGCTACTGATACGGAGATAAAATTGATTCAGGTGGGCGCCGCATTCCTCGGAAAACAGATGGAGGAATGATGATGCCTTCCAAAGACAAAAGGAAAGATCGGGATCAGGCGGTTTCGGAGGGCTTGATCTCCCGTGTAAGCAGGGCGGCGGAAAAGGTAATCGCTGTTCCGCCCAGCCGAAGCGATCCGCAGGGCAGTTATACGGGGCGTCCGGTTGAGATGGGGGAAATCCCTGTTCAGGATGCCGACGATTTATAAAACAGGCAGGAAGAGCAAAAACATGCTTTTCCTGCCTGTTTTTGTATCAATAGCCCGCCGGCGGCATTTGCAGGCAAAAACCGGCATAAATTGAATGGAAAAGTTGTTTTTGCTGTTCTGACAGCTCCAAGTCCCGGAATCAGAATGCCCGTTTCCCGATTTCAGGGGCAAACATGGCCGGGAAGCGCGTCAGACCGGCATATTGAGGCGAGGCTTGGCATATAGTGATGATAGCTAACAGAAGGAGAGGGTCGAACTATGGATCTGAATTTGCAAAAACAGACGGTATGCACCAGCGAAGTGATATACGACGGCGTGACAGAGCAACCGTTGGAGTGCGACGTGTTGCTGCCGGATTACTGCCCTGATATTTCAAAAATTCTGCGCTGTGAGGTCGTCCCTTCGCTGCTGTCCCATGTGGTCAGCGGCGATAAACTGTCCATTGACGGAATGGCGGTGGCACATCTTTATTACCTGAGCGAAGACGGCTGCATCCGGCATGCCGAATATAAGATTCCGTATACAAAGGTGATTGAGCTCAGGACAGCGCCGCAAAATCCCACTGCAACCATCGGCCAGACGGTGGATTATTTCAACTGCCGGGCGGTCAGCCCCCGCCGGCTGGATATGCGCGGGGCTGTCAGCGTAAACGTGCGGGTCTCCAGCCAGTTGGAGGAGCAGGTGGTCTGCGGGGGCAACGAGGCCGGGCTCCAGTTGTGCCGGGAAGCTGTGGAAAACACAAGGGTGCTTCCGCAGGCTGTCCGCCAGACAACCATTCGTGAAGAAATGGAGCTGGGAAACGGGAAACCGGCCGTGGGCAATGTCATTCGCTATTCCGCTTCCGCGGATGTGGACGATTTCAAAGTGATTTCCGGGAAGCTGGTTACCAAAGGAGAGGCCAACGTAAAGATTATCTATCAGAGCGAAGAGGACGCGAAAAAACTGGAAGTCATGGAATATGCGCTCCCGGTCAGCCAGATTGTTGATATGGAGGGGGTGGATGAAGACTGCAACTGCAACGTTTGGTATGATGTATGCGGTGTGGACATCACCCCTAAGCAGAATGCGGACGGAGAAAACCGGGCATTTTCGGTGGAACTGGTTTTGAACGCCTGCGCGACCGCAAACCGGAAGACCAACGTGGAGGCGGTGACCGACTGCTATTCCACGCAATATGAATGCAAACAATCCCAAAAACAGATTCCTTTCCTCAAATTGCTGAATATGGTGGACGAAAACCATATGTATAAGGAAACCCTGGACCTTCCGCCGAATGTCAAAAGCATCATAGACCTTTGGTGCGTTCCGGGCGCGGTGAACACCAGGGTGGAACCGGACGGCGTGGTCGTGACAGGGAAACTGAATGTGTGCATGTTCGTCTATGAAGACGACGACAATATTGCTTATTTTGAGCAGATGCGCGAATACAATCAGCGGATCCCGAACAATGATTTATCCGGTACGATACAGTTTGTGCCGGTGGTGCGGGTTGGGACGGCAACCTTTACCCTGTCCGGCCATGATAAGCTGGAGGTGCGCTGCGCCGCCAGAATCCGCGGCGGCATTTACAGCCTCAACCGTAAAAAGGTCATCAGCGACATCGCGGTGGATGAGTCCCGTCCAAAAACAAGACAGGAGAATGTGCTGTACCTTTATTACGCATCGGAGCAGGAGCCTGTCTGGGATATCGCCAAGCGGTACAATACCTCCGTGAATGCGATTCAGGCGGAAAACCAGCTTGAGGACAGCGTTCTGAGCGGCAAAGCCATGCTGCTCATTCCGATGAAATAGTCAGCGAAAGGGGAGAGGACAATGGAAGCGCAGAGCATTTATCAAAACATCGCCAAGCGAACGGGCGGTGATATTTATATCGGTGTTGTGGGGCCGGTGCGTACGGGAAAATCCACTTTTATCAAACGGTTTATGGAAACGCTGGTTATTCCCAATATCGGCAGCGAGTATGTCCGCGAACGCGCAACCGATGAGCTGCCTCAGTCGTCAGCCGGCCGGACCATCATGACCACGGAACCCAAATTCATTCCGGAAGAAGCGGTCAAGGTTTCGCTGGCGGACAACGCCGCGTTCAACGTCCGGATGATCGACTGCGTGGGGTATATTGTTCCCAGCTCGCTTGGCTATATTGAGAATAACGCGCCCAGAATGGTCATGACGCCGTGGTTTGAAAAGGAAATCCCGTTTAACATGGCGGCGGAAGTCGGAACGCAGAAGGTCATCAATGAGCACAGCACGATCGGGCTGGTCGTAACCACGGACGGCAGCATCAGCGATATCCCGCGCCCGGAATATGAAGAAGCCGAGCAGCGTGTTATTCAGGAACTGCAGCAGATCAATAAGCCGTTCATTGTGCTGCTCAACTGTGTGGACCCCAATACGCCGTATGCGCAGCAGATGCGCACGGAAATGGAAAACAAATATCAGGTACCCGTTGCCGCCGTAAACTGCATGGAACTGACCGAAGAGGACATCCGGGTGATTTTGAAGGATGTGCTGTTCCAGTTCCCGGTGCGCGAGGTCGCTGTGAATCTTCCGGGCTGGGTTACGGCTCTTGCCCCTGACCATTGGCTGCATACGGCACTTTATAACTCCATCCGGGACGCCGCCGAACCTGTGGAGCATATCGGCCAGCTGAAAAACCAGATGGAGAATCTGGCCAACTGCGAATATGTAAACCGCGTGGAAGTCAATTCCATTGATCTGGGGACCGGCTGTGCGAAGGCTGTCGTGGAAGTGAAAAACGGCCTGTTTTATAAGATACTGGGAGAAGAGACCGGCCTTAATATTCCGGATGAAAACGCGCTCATGCCCTGTATGGTGGAGCTTGCGGGAATTAAGCGGGAATATGATAAAGTAAAATGCGCGCTGGACGAAGTCGCGGCGACCGGCTACGGAATTGTCATGCCGTCGCTTGAGGAGCTCGCGCTCGAGGAGCCCGAAATTGTAAAGCAGGGCGGCCGCTACGGGGTCCGCCTCAAGGCTTCCGCACCTTCTATACATATCATATGTATCAAACAGAAATATAGAACCGCGGCGTAAAAGAAATTCTAAATTCCGTCCGGCCTGAATAAGCTGAAACCGGGTGAGGAAAATGAATGACCGCAAGAAAGAGGACCTGTCGGGTCTCGAAACAGAAATCAAGCTGCTGATCAATCAAAGGCTGTATGAAAAAAAAATCATCTCTTCCGAACTGTTCGAACAGGCAAAGGCGCTGATTCTAAAACCGGCAAAAAACAGAGGTTCGGCAATGGGAGGGAGATCAGGAATGGAAACAAAAAACTATTGACAAAAACTAAAAAAGCGCTATACTTATAAAAAATAAATACTTTAACCAAATGCAGTGACAGGGAAATTAGTATTCTGAGGCTTGCAGAGAGCTGCCGGACGGTGCAAGGCAGCAGCGGAAGCATATGAAAATCCCCCTGGAGCAGTAAGCTGAAAGGTTTTTGCCTGTGTAAGCTTCACCGACCAACACCCGTTATCGTGTTTCTCATTGCAAGGGCTTGTCCCGGAGATGCAGAGTTGAGTGGCCATGGTTTTTATCAAACGATGGCAATGCAGAGTGGTACCGCAGAGCGCTTTTACAGCCTTTGTCTCTCATAATGGAGAGGCAGGGGCTTTTTTATTTTCTGTTTTCACGAAATCATATTAAATTTCAGGAGGAGTTAAATTGAGCGGCATGAGAGACAGCAGGACTTTGCGAAGCGATTATGTGACAAAAGGCGCGGAGCGCGCGCCGAACCGCTGCCTGTTTTACGCGATGGGCTTCACGGATGAGGAACTTGACCGTCCGCTGATCGGTGTTGTATCGGCGCACAGTGAAATTGTTCCCGGCCACAGCCATCTGGACAAGCTGGCGGAAGCGGTCAAGGCGGGCGTGCGCATGGCGGGGGGGACTCCAATCCTTGTCCCTTCCATCGGAGTCTGCGACGGAATCGCCATGGGACACCGGGGCATGAAGTATTCGCTGCCGTCCCGGGAGCTGATTGCCGATTCGGTGGAAACCATGGCCCTGGCACACTGCTTTGACGGGCTGGTGCTGGTGCCGAACTGCGATAAAATCGTCCCCGGGATGCTGATGGCGGCGGCCAGGCTGAACATCCCTTCCATTGTCGTCAGCGGCGGCCCCATGCTGGCCGGACGGCATAACGGCGAGGAGATCAGCCTGTCCAAGATGTTTGAGGCGGTCGGGGCGAGAAAAGCCGGGCTGATTGACGACGCCGAGCTGGAGCAGTTCGCACAGGATTCCTGCCCCGGCTGCGGTTCCTGCGCCGGCATGTACACGGCCAACAGCATGAACTGCCTGTCGGAAGCCATCGGCATGGCGCTGCCCGGCAACGGAACCATCCCCGCGGTTTATTCCGCCCGGACACAGCTTGCCAAAAAGGCCGGTATGCAGATTATGGAGCTTGTCAGCCGGGATTTGAAACCGCGTGATATCCTGACGCCGAAAGCGTTTCAGAACGCGCTCGCGGTGGATATGGCGCTCGGATGCAGCACCAACAGCGTGCTTCATCTGCTTGCGATTGCCAACGAGGCGGGCGTTCCGATGAACTTGGAAACAATCAACGAGGTCAGCGCCAGAACCCCCAACCTCTGCCATCTTGCCCCCGCCGGAAACGACCATATTCAGGACCTTTATGAAGCGGGCGGAATTCAGGCGGTTATGGCGCAGCTTGCGCAGGGCGGTTATCTGGACACCTCTTTGCCGACGGTGACTGGGAAAACAGTCGGTGAGAATGTTTCCGGAGCCGAAAACAGGAATCCAAAAGTCATCCGCACGCTGGATCAAGCCTACAGTAAGACTGGCGGAATCGCGGTACTTTGGGGCAATCTCGCGAAAGACGGCTGCGTGGTCAAACGCTCCGCCGTATCGCCGGAAATGCTGGCGCACACAGGCCCCGCCCGCGTCTTTGACAGTGAGGAAGAGGCAATTGATGCCATTTACAACGGAAGAATCCATTCCGGGGATGTCGTCGTGATCCGTTATGAAGGCCCTAAAGGCGGCCCCGGAATGCGCGAAATGCTTAACCCGACTTCGGCCCTTGCCGGCATGCGGCTGGATAAACAGGTGGCTTTGATTACAGACGGGCGGTTTTCCGGCGCGTCACGCGGCGCCTCCATCGGCCATGTTTCGCCGGAAGCGGCCGCGGGCGGGGAGATTGCCTATCTGAAGGAAGGCGACCTCATACGCATCGATATCCCGAATAACCGGATAGACGCCGAAGTTTCGGAAGAAGAATTTGCAAAGCGGAAAGCGCAGTGGAGCCCGAAACAGCCGGAGGGGCTTGAAGGCTGGCTCAGCAGGTATGCGCGCCTGGTAAGCTCGGCAAATACGGGCGCCGTTTTAAAATAAGAAAGATGATGGAGGGTATTACAATGGAGTTTCTGAAAAAAGTGAGCAGATTTGCGGGAAAGTATATGGCGTTTATTGTGCTGGTGGTTGCGGCCCTGGCACTGTTCGTACCGTCCTCCCTGAGCTGGATCAAAACCAGTTATGTCAACACCCTGCTTGGGATTGTGATGTTCGGCATGGGGCTTACTCTGAAGCTGGACGATTTTAAAATCGTATTCAGCCGTCCGAAAGACGTGCTGATTGGCTGTGTCGCCCAGTTTACGATCATGCCGCTGCTGGCGTTTCTGCTCACCAAGGTGTTCCAGCTTCCGGTAGAGCTGGCAATCGGCGTTATTCTGGTTGGAACCTGCCCGGGCGGCACCTCCTCAAACGTCATGACCTATCTTGCCAAGGGCGATGTCGCGCTCTCTGTCGGCATGACCGCCGTATCCACCGTGCTTGCGCCGTTCCTGACCCCGCTGATGACCTATGTTTATGCCGGCCAGCGTGTGGATGTCAATATGGTGAGCATGTTTGTCTCGATCATTAAAGTCGTTATTGTCCCGATTGCGCTTGGCTTTGTGTTCAATAAGCTGTTTGGCAAACTGACCGAAAAACTGACCGAAGTGCTGCCGCTGGTTTCCGTTACCGCGATTGTCGCGATCGTGGCCGCCGTTGTCTCCGCGAACTCCGCGAAAATCCTCACCAGCGGCCTGCTGATTGTCGCGGTGGTGATTTTGCACAATATGCTCGGCTATGCCTGCGGTTACGGCCTCGGAAAATTGCTGAAGATGGGAGATTCCAAATGCAATGCCGTCGCAATCGAGGTTGGGATGCAGAACTCCGGCCTTGCGACCTCGCTTGCCGCGACCCACTTTGCGGCAATGCCGCTTGCGACAATTCCCGGCGCGGTGTTCAGCGTCTGGCACAATATCTCCGGTTCCATTGTTGCGAACCTGATGGCTTCCAGGGCAGGGAAAAAACCGGAAGCGGTTTCCAATCAGGTAACGGCCTGACGGAATGGCAAAAAATCTTTTTTAAAATCGTGCAAGCCGGGGAAGGAACGCGGTCAGGCGTTCCTTCCCCGGCTGATTGTTTGTATTTTGCGATTTGTCTGTTTCCCCGGCTGATACTATTTCCTTTTCGCGTTACATATAAAAGAATAGCATGTACCGAAAAGAACTGCTTAGGGGTGAACATATGGATCTGTATGATATCCGGAATCAACTTAACGGAGGAAAATCGATTTACGACCTGCATCTGCGGGTGACTTTTTACGCGAGAGTATCAACAGATAAGGATGAGCAGCTTCATTCCCTGCAGGCCCAGATCCAGTATTATTTGGACTTGATAACCCAAAATCCGAACTGGATATTTGTTGACGGCTATATCGACGAAGGGATCAGCGGTACGAGCGTCAAGAAGCGGGGGAGTTTTTTAAATATGGTCGAGGATGCGAGGCTGAAAAAGTTCGACTTCATCGTAACCAAGGAAATCAGCCGGTTTTCCCGCAACACGGTTGACAGCATCCAGTATACGCAGCAGCTGTTAAGCTATGGGGTGGGCGTTCTGTTTCAGTCGGACAATATCAATACGCTCATGCCCGACTCCGAGCTGCGGCTGACGATCATGTCCTCGATTGCCCAGGATGAAGTTCGAAAAACTTCCGAACGTGTAAAATTTGGGTTTAAGCGCGCGATTGAAAAAGGCGTGGTTCTGGGCAACAACAAAATCTGGGGCTATGTGAAGGATAACGGACGGCTGGTGGTTGTTGAAAATGAGGCGGAACTGATCCGCAGGATTTTTACCATGTACGCGGTAGATGGCCTCGGAATGCGTTCTATTTGTAACTGGCTGACAGAACACGGCATCCGGAACACAAAAGGGAACGATTTTTCATTCAGTACCATCAAGGGCATCTTGACAAATCCAAAATACAAAGGCTACTACTGCGGCGGGAAAACACATAAATACGACTATAAGCTCAGCAACGTCAGGTATCTGGACCCGGCGGAATGGAAACTGTACAAAGATGAAACCGGAAGCATTGTACCTGCGATTGTCAGCGAAGAACTGTGGGAGAAAGCCAATCTCATTTTGCAAACCCGCAGAGCGCGGCAGAGCGCGGAAAATAAAACGAGCTATCAGAATCAATATCCTTTCAGCGGCAAGATCATCTGTGCCGAACATCAGACGCCTTATTACCGGGCGTGCTACCGGTATCCTTCAGGAGAAAAGGAAGTCTGGCAGTGCAGAAAATATACGGAACAGGGAAAAGCCGGCTGCGATTCGCCGATTGTTTATACTTCGGAACTGAATGAAGCCTTGCGGCAGGTGGCAGGCAGGGTGATTCAGAATCAGGATGAAATCATTCGCGACCTGATCGGAATTTATTCCGAAATTGACAGCCGGTCCAATATACATGCAAAAATTTTGAAACAGGAATCGCTGCTGCGCGAAATTCTGAAAAAAAAAGATAAGTTGCTTGATTTAAACACCAGGGGAAAGTTGTCTGACGATGAGTTTGAGGCCCGGAACGGTCGGTTTAATACGGAACTTTGCGAGCTGCAGGACAGAATTGCAGGTTTGAGGCAGCAGGAAGTTCGAAACAGAAAGCAGCCTTTTCCGGCGGGAGAACTGCGCGGATCAATTGCTGAGGAACTCAAATTTCAGGACGGCTTCAACCATCAGATTGTGGACAGCCTGATTGAACGGATTGAGGTTGGCTGTACGGATCAAAAAAATGACATCCGGCTGAAAATGAGGCTGAAAACAATGCCGCAGGAGAATCTTTTCCTGATCCGGCGCACCCGCTCGAAAACTTCTGTTTGTTACATATCATACATATGATGGCCGCCAATATCACCACGGAAGTTTCCCCAATAGTGGGCAGCGAAAAACAGAGCGAAGAATTGGTGCGTTATCTGCTGCATGAGTTTGAGGAAAGTCCGCAGAAAATCTGGGAAAGCAATATTTTCGGCAAAAGCCTGCATGAACTGGTCAATGAAGGCCTGCATAACAAACTGAACCGGATGCCCGGAGATGCCAGAATGAAATTGCAGGAAACGATTGAACGCATCATCAACGAGGGCTGTACAGGACTTATCTGCATTATCCTCTAATGACGCAGACCGGCCCGCTGGTGCAGCGAGGCGCTTACGCTGTTTTTCGGAAGCGCCGTTTTATATGTTGATTCATTATTTTACCGATGTAAAGT
>JAEXAZ010000159.1 GCA_023394255.1 Bacillota bacterium
GATGCCGTCCCTGCCACATGGCAGCCAGCGCTCGTGAAGCCGCCAAGCAAAAGTAACTTTTGCGGGGTTCCGCCCCCTCCTGTACTTATCGCAAGGCCCCGCAAGGGGCCTTGCTGTTGTTTGGGCAACGGGCAGGCGCTTGCGCTCTTTGGGACAGCGCCCGGCCTGTTGCGTCAGTTCCATGCCGGATTGCAATAAAACGCCACGGCTGCTTTGCGCCGGTTTGAAACAGGACTCCCCCCTTCCCCTATGCTGCGATTATGTGCCTGCGGAAGACCGCGTAAGCGGAACAGTGGGGTTGCAGATGCTTGCCGCTGTGCGGACGGCAATAAAAAAGGGCGCTCTACAGCGCCCTTTGGTGTGCTCTTGGGGTGGCTTACGCTAAAGTCCCAGCTGGGAGAGCATGTCGGCAATGGCTCCCTGCGAGATGCCCTCTTTGTCAGGGCCTTTAAGCTCTGTGCGACTCTGGTTGAATTCCTTCACGGCCTGCCGCGCTTCGTTCTGCAGTTCCTGAACATTTTTACTGGGGTCTTTTTCCGCAGCGTCAAGCAGAAGACCCGAGGACACGTACAGTTCAACAACCATGGCCTCTATCTGGTTCAACGCTGTGACAACACGCTTGATGCGCTGCCCGGTAATGTCCTGAAAGCTCAAGGTGGTCAGCAGTGTGGTGAGGTCATTGCCCAGGGTCTGGTTGTTTGCCTCAAGCTGATCAATAGGGGCGGCGTCGGCAACGCCTGCGCGCAACCCGCCAAGCAGGCTGGCGTTCTGTTCCTGAAGGTCAAGGTGACGTTCCACAATTTCCATGATGGTCATGGTGGCGCTTTCCGTATCTTTCAGCACTTCATCCAGCTGGCTTGATGCCTCGAGAAAGAGGGCATCGGGGTTAGGTGGGGGCAGGGGCTGGCCTTTGGAGGCAGTGGAGATGCGCTCAAAAATGTCTCTCAGACCCTGACGCATTTCCGTGCTGATCTGCTTGTAAACTGCGGCTTCGGGCTTTTCATCGCTCATGCCCGTCCCCTTTGCGCGCGGCGCGGTTAAGTTTGTGCGAATAAAACAGCCCTGCCGCGCAACCGCACGACAGGGCCTTGGAGCTTATTTGTTGGTCTTGAGAAAGGTCTTGGCCCGGGCAGCCTCGGGAGAGTTGGGGTACTTCTTGATGAGTTCCTCAAGGCGGGCCTTGGCGGCCGCCCCCTGATTGAGCTTGCTGAAGCTTATGCCCTGCTTGAGATATGCGCCGGGCGCACTGGAAGATGTGGGGTACTTTTTGATGACCGCATCATATGAAAGCGCCGCATCCGCAAACTGGTTGCGCTGGAAATAACACTCGGCCAGGTAATACTGGGCTTCCGGAGCCTGGCTGTGATCCTTATAGTTTTTAAGAAAATCGGAGAAGGAGCGCTGCGCCTCGTCGTACTTTCTGGCATTGTAGGAATTAACGCCAGCGTCAAAAAGCGCCAGCGAGATGTCCTTTTTGGGCGCCTGAACCTGCGGTTCGGGCTGGGGGCTGGCCTGGCCCCAAGTGCTTGAGCTGGGGTTGATGACCGGTTGGGTTTGATGGGCCGCGCCCTGATCGCCAGCGGCGGAGGCTGCTGCGTACCCAACGGAACCGGCCGCCATGCCGCCAGCGGCGGCCTGACCATACGAAGGTTGTCCGTAGCTGGGCTGGCTGAAGGCGGGCGCAGCCTGCGGAGCGGCTTGGGGTGCGGCCTGCGGAGCCGCCTGAGGCGTAAACTGGGTCTGGGATGCGGAACCACCGCTTGTCATGGGGTCGCCCAGGTTCAGATTGAGCGCCATGCTGCGTTCAACCTGCCGCAAGGCTTCGTCGTGGGCGCGTACGCGGCCCACAAGGGCGCGCGCTCCGCCGGCGTTCTGTATATCGTCAAGCTGCCCTTTGAGGGCGTTGACTTCCTGCCGCAACGTCTGAATCTGATTCCAGGCGTCGGCCTGGGCGGGCTGTATCTGGCGCAGCTGCACGTCTTGCTGTTGCACCTGCTGTTCCAGTGAGACGCTGCCGTTGCCGTTGCTGGTGCTGCCGCCCATGCAGCCGCTCAGAGGCAGCGCAGCGCAGGCAAGGGTCAGAATGTACAAAGAACGGAGTGTGCGCATAGTTCCCTCTTTCAATTTTGCACTTTTCCCAGAACTTTTTTTCGTCCTGTAAAAATATAGATGATGCCACCCACCACTGGCAGAAAAACTACCAGCACAAGCCACAGGGCGCGTTGCTGCGGGTTTTCAAACTCGTGTCCCCAAATGTGCAGAATACTCCACACGGTAGGAATCATGGGGAACATTACTATCAGCACATGCCACCAATGAAAAATCATGCGGTTCCTCCCTTGCCGGGGGTTGGCTTGCCGCCGTTCTCGCTGGCTGCCGCCGGGGGCTTGCGCCAGAGAATCAGGCAGGCCAGCACCGCGCCCACAAATATGGCCGAGTCGGCCACGTTAAAGGCGGGCCAGTGCCAGTCGCCCCAATAAACATCTAAAAAGTCCACCACGGCGCGAAAGCGCACGCGGTCTACCAGGTTGCCAAGCGCACCGCCCATAACCAGCCCCAGGGCCATAACCAGCCAGGGGTTGTCATGAGAGCCGCGCACAAGCATTATGATGGCCCATACCGCCACAATAGTGGCGATCAGGAACAGCCAGAACTGCCATTCAATATCAGACCTGTTCAAAAAGCCAAATGCCGCGCCGCGGTTGCGGATGTTGACCAGGTCAAACAGCCCGGCAATAACCGTGATGGGCCTGTGCTCGGGTATGAACCGCATCACGGCCCATTTGCTTGCCTGGTCGAGAACCAGGGCAACTATGGCCGCAATGCCCAGTATGCGGTAACGCCTTGGCATTCCTGTTACGCTTCCATTGCCTTGATGACGGCGGCGCAGCGCGGGCAGAGCGTGGGGTGGGCCGCATCCGTTGCTAGCTCTGTGCTGTAAATCCAGCAGCGCTCGCATTTTTCACCGTGGGCTTTTTCCACGCCGATGGCCAGCCCGGCGATTTCTTCGTCCCGGTAGGCGTCCTGCGGCGCGTTTTCAAGAGGCTGCAGGGCAATTTGCGAAACAATGCAGAATGCGCGCAGGTCGGTATTCAGGCCTTCCAGACGCTGGCGCAGTTCATCGGCAACGAACAGCGTCACGCGGGTGTCGAGCGAGTGCCCGATTGCGCCGTCGCGGCGCATGGGTTCAATGGCCTTGGTTACAGCGCCGCGCACGGCGGAAAGCACGTTCCAGTCGTCGCGCTGTCCATCCTCAAGCAGGAAGGGGGCCGATGCGACAGGCTGCAGGGCAAACACGGTGGGTTCCGCGCCGCGCAGGCCTTCGGGCAGATGCGCAAAGATTTCTTCTGCGGTGAA
>JAEXAZ010000233.1 GCA_023394255.1 Bacillota bacterium
CGCATAGTCGCCCGCGCTCAAAAGTTCCTCCCGGCCGGTGATGTTCTCAACTTCTGCGAGCCACGCGCCGTAAGGGTCCCGGTTGATGGTTTCGGGCGCGTCCAGCAGGACTTCGTTAATCGCCTTCACCGTCCCTGTCACGGGGCTGAACACATCGGATACCGCCTTGACCGATTCGACATCGGCAAAGGTTTCCCCCTGCGTGACCTCGTCCCCCTCCTGCGGCAGATTGACAAAAACGAGATCCCCCAGGGAGTGCTGTGCGTAATCGGTCAGGCCGATCTGCGCGGTGGTCCCGTCAAGGAATCTGACCCATTCATGGCTTCTGGTATAAAGCAGTTCATTTGGATTGTTCATGTTCATAACCTCCTATTTACTTGCCTGTGGATTTTTATAAAACGGAAGCTTCACGACCTCGGCGGCGATCCTTCTTCCGCGTACCTCGACCTCAACCGGTGTGCCCGGTTCCGTAAAAGCGGTCTCAAGAATTGCCATTGCCGCGGCGTAGCCAAGGAAGGGGCAGTGTGTGCCGGAAGTTGTAAAGCCGATCTCCCTGCCCTGCGCAAACACGGTTTCGTGTTCGCGGATAATTCCGCGGCCGGTCACCTTCAGTCCGACCCGCTTTCGTTTCAGCGGGCCTTTTGCTACTATGCCCTGTTTTCCGATAAAATCTTCTTTTGCCAGCTTCACGGCGAAGCCGAGGCCGGTTTCCAGCGGGTCAATTGTCTCATCCATCTCATGCCCGTAAAGCGGCATGGCGGCCTCCAGCCGGAGCGTGTCGCGCGCGCCAAGGCCGCACGGGATCAGCCCGAGATCGTTTCCGGTCTTTAAGAGCAGATTCCACAGCTTCGGGGCGTCCTCATTGGAGCAGTAAAGCTCATAGCCCGCCTCCCCGGTATAGCCGGTGCGGGAAAGGATGCAGGAAATCCCGCCGACCGCAGCTTCGGGAACAAAGCTGTAGTAATTCTGCGGAATCCGGGATTCTTCCGTTACGCGCAGCAGAATTTCTTTCGAAAGCGGCCCCTGCAGGGCAATCTGCGCCACGCTGTCCGAAATGTCCTCGAAAGCAACGTTCCCGGCGAGGTGTCCGCGCATCCACGCCACGTCTTTGTGGCGGTTTGCGGCGTTCACCACAACCATATATTTTTCGTCATGATACTTGTAGACAATCAGGTCGTCCACAACCCCGCCGTCCTCACGGCACATCGGGCTGTACCGCACCTGTCCGTCATACATGCCTGTAAAGTCATTGGTCAGCAGCCGGTTCAGGTTTGCCAGCGCGTCCGGCCCCGTATAGACGACCTCGCCCATATGGGAAACGTCAAACAGGCCCGCTTTCGTCCGGACTGCCATATGCTCCGCGATGACTCCCGTTTCGTACTGGACCGGCAGCAGATAGCCCGCAAAGGGGACGATCTTTCCACCCGCCGCCACATGGCAGTCATAGAGTGGTGTTTTCAATTCCATCCTCCATACCTCTTTCCTTAAAATAAACCGGTTCCGCCGCGCCTTTGAGCCGGAACCCGCAACAGAATCATTTTGCCCCGGAAAAACAAAAAACGGAGGCGCGCTGATAAACAGCGCGCCTCCGTCCGTGATACCTGAAAGATTCTCCCCTGCGGGATTGCTTCTTCGGCGCCAATTGAATGGCTTTCCAGAGTTCCGTCCAAATCCGGTCCTTTTGCCTGAGAGTTTGTCGCAAATTCACCTTCGGCTCCGTGCTTGCACGATCTCTCCCGGATTTTTCATTCGAATGATTCAGTTGTCGGTTAAATTTGTCATCAGTATAGGGGATGGCGCGAATAAAGTCAATCCTTTTTTAACACGACCCTTTCAAAAAACAGCGATTTGGAACTCTATCCAAAAAAACCGGCAGACTTTGCTGCCGGTTTTAAACAGATTGCCGCAATTCCGTCAAGCTGCCCAGCCATCAGACATCTTCTTCGTCCGGCGGCACACAGGCCAGATGGTTATCCAGCCAGTCAAGCAGCTCCAGGTAAACCTGCGCGCGGTTGTTCTCATTCAGCATTTCATGGCGTCCGCCTTCGTAAAGCACCAGTTCCACGTCGGACACGCCCGCTTTGATATACCGCTCATAAACCTGCTCGGGTCCTTTCCCGAATTCCCCCGCCGGGTCCATCGAGCCGGACACCAACAGGATCGGAAGCGCCGGGAGCGTATTTGCATAGCATTTTCTGGCGTTCGCTTTGCGAACCAGGATAAACAGATCACGGAAAGCGGAAGCGGTAAGCAGAAAGCCGCATCGGGCGTCATCGGTATACAGCCTGACCAGCTCCCGGTCCCGGGAAAGCCAGTCAAATTTTGTTTTCGCGGGCTGGAACTGGTCATTGTAGTTGCCGAACGTCAATTTGTCCAGCCCCGCGTCGGGGTAGGCCGGCCCGTTCTTTTTCACCGACCGGCTGGCGAGCTGAATTGCCGTTTCCACGCGGATTCCCGCTCTTGTGGTTCCGGAAATAATCAGCGCGCTCACCAGCTGGGGATATTTCGCGGCAAAAAGGCGGGCAATCAGGGACCCCATGTTATGCCCAAACAAAACGACATCGCAGCCTGGAATCTCGCTCCGGATAATTTTATTGAATTTATATTGGTCGTCGATCAGAATACGCCAGCCGTCCTGCTCCGCGAAAAATCCGAGCGGCCCCCCGGCCGCCGAACGCCCGTGCCCGAGCTGGTCGATTCCGCAGGCGACATAGCCGTGCCGGGCAAGTTCGCGCATAAATTCATGATAGCGCCCCATATGTTCCGCCATTCCATGAATGATCTGAACAACACCCCGGTTCCCTTCCGCAGGGATATAAAGCCAGCCGAAAAGGCCTGATACGCCGTCTGTGCTTTTAAATTCGATCTGTCTGACCGTTATATTCATAAATTGACATCGATCCTTTTTCAGGCAAAGCCTCCGGAAAGACCGTTAAAGACCTGCTCCGGCAGGCTCCCTGCGATACTTGCGGTCGAGCACCTCGTGCAGCTCCCCGCGTTCGGTTACCGTAAAGAAAGAAATGTTCTGCAGCGTTTCCCACATCCGGACGAGAATGGATTGCTCGCTCTCCGGAATACCTGTTACGGTATTGATAACATGGTTGCTGTGAATTAAATGAACAATCGTGCTTTGGGGATTATCTGAAAATTCAACTGTCATGCGGGCGCTGTATTCCTTTGCGACGCTGAACAGATGTTCCAGCGCGGCAGGATTGGTCTGCGCACCCGTCCTCATCACGCTGAGAACAATCAATTCCGTCTTGGAAAGGTCTGCTATCAGGCGCGCCGACTTAATAATGCGCTCACATGCGAACTGGTCGGTTACCAGAGCCAGCGTAGTATAAACAGACTGAAATTTATTCATGTCGAACTCCTTTGACTGTGATTCTTGATCAGCAGATTTATCACATTTTATTATACAATACATTTGTAAATAAATTGTGAGCAATTCTATGATTTCGAAAAAACTTGATCAGAACTCTCCTGCTGTTTTCAGAACCCGGAGTACTCGCTGCCCTAAATTGATTGTCCCGCCTTTAAATGAACGCCTTTTCCACGCGGATCACCGCGAAATACTTTTCATCAATCGACTGCACGCTGTCGCGGATGCAATTTGCCACCTGCGCGTCGGTAAGCCAGAATTTGTGGGGCACTGTGACGTCAAATATCAGATTTGTATGCGTTTTGCCCTGCACCATGCGAAAATCATGAATGGTAATGGCGGGGTCGATCTTTTGAGCCAGCAGTATCACTTTTTCCTTCAGCACCGCCGCCACTTTATCATCTGTCACAATCGGGTCCATGTGGATAGTCGCTTCGCAGTTGAACCTGCCGCGCAGTTCCAGCTCGATCAGATCGATGGCATCGTGCATCACCAGAACATCCATGCTGCTGGGGACTTCCGCATGCAGGGAAATCATGCGGCGCCCGGGGCCATAATCATGCACAATCAGGTCATGCAGCCCGATCACCTCTTCGTGGCCCAGGACCGTTTCTTCAATCTGCTTCACAAATTCCGCGTCCGGAGCCTGCCCGAGCAGCGGGGATAAACTGTCCCTGACGGTCGTAAAGCCGGAATAAAGAATGAAAAGCGCCACCAGCATACCGATCCAGCCATCCGCCTGCAGATGAAAAAAATGACTGAGCAGCATCCCGGCCGCTACCGCGGACGTCGCAATGACATCGGTTAGGGAGTCCATCGCGGTGGCCTTCATGGCGGTGGATTCGATCCGGTTGCCCAGCGTCCGGCTGAAACAGCTCATCCAGAGCTTTGCAAAAATCGACACAATCAAAATCGCGAACGGCAGTATCTGGAAAACCACCGCCTGCGGATGCAGGATTTTTTCGAAGGAACTTTTCACCAGTTCGATTCCCACCAGCATGATTGCCATTGAGACAAGCAGGCCGGAAAGGTATTCGATCCGTCCATGCC
>JAEXAZ010000284.1 GCA_023394255.1 Bacillota bacterium
TTTCAAAGGTATCCCGCGCGCTGTGCCCAGCTGCCAGGATCAGCACGCCGGCAGGGATGGTTTCGGTGGGGGTCACAGCCGCTGCCAGTCTCCCGTTTTTGATTTCCAAATCAGACAGCATTGTGTCAAACCTGACTTCGCCGCCCAGCGCGATAATTTCCTTCCGGATGTTTTTTACAACCTCACGAAGGCGGTCGGTCCCGATATGGGGCTTCGCTTTATACAGAATCTCCCCGGGCGCCCCAAATCCGGCAAACTCCTTCAGAACCCAGCCGCATTTGGAATTCCCGATGCGCGTCGTCAGCTTCCCGTCCGAGAAGGTTCCGGCCCCGCCCTCGCCGAACTGCACATTGCTCTGCGGATTCAGGGTTCCGGTGTTCCAAAACCGTTCCACGTCGGCTACCCGCCGGTCCATTTCACTTCCGCGCTCCAAAATCAGCGGGCGGTATCCGTAACGGGCCAGCAGAAGCCCCGCAAACATGCCGGCGGGCCCAAACCCCACAATAACCGGGCGATGTTCGAGCCTCTTCGAGCCGGTGGCTGCTTCAAGCGGCTGTTCCGGCTGGAGAGAGACCTGATTTCCCGAAAAACGGCCGGCCGTCTCCGGCTCCCCGCTTTCCAGCGAAACGGAAACCGAATGGATAAAATGCACGTCCGTCCGTTTCCGGGCGTCCAGCGACGTTTTTACAATATGCGCGGCCTTGACCGCGTCCTTTGGCACCCCAAGCAGGCTGATTGCTTTTCTCACCGCTTCCCGCGGGTCTTCCTGAATGGATGTCCTGATCGAATGAATCAGAATTGACATTTGATTTCCTCTGACATGATGGAGGAGTGTCCGGCTGGTGCCGGGCACTCCTCCTGTTGTTATTTTTCTTTGATCGTGACCACGGCGGTATATTCGCCCTCCGCCCAGACCAGCCCTTTGCCCGGCGCGGTAATTTTAACCGGGAGATTATACGGGCCGGGCGAAACTTCCCGTTCGGAAATGTCGATCTCTGCCACCAGGTCTTCGGCTGACAGGTTTCCCATAGCTTCTTCCAGACCCACCATATGGACGCCGCTGATCTGCACGGTATCGACTGAAACTTCATAATTGACCGGAACGTTCACCGCTCTGATGTTTTTCACCACAAAGTTTGCTTCCGTCATGCCGGCCGTATTTACTTCCACGCTGATACCATCCACATTGTCCAGGTTTTTGAAGCCGCCCGGCAGGGAGATATCAAAAACTTCCACATAGTTCAGCCCTATTTCGCTCAGGTTGATATGCCCGATCGACAAATCCTGATAGGCGTCAATCCCGTTCTCCGGCCCCGCAACATTAATATACCCCTGCGACAGCTTATAATCCAGATCCTGAATCGGGAAACCGGACGGCACGTTGATGAAATCGACCTTGACAGGCAGTTTTTTGCGCTTGAGCACCGGCACGGTAATGTCCGCAGTCTCGGGGCTCAGCGTAAAGAGATTTTTCTCCAGTTCATTTCCTTCGCTGTCATAAAGTACAATGTCGCTTTTCACCGTGGTGTTTTTGGTTAAAGGGTCTGTAAAGGCGGCGGAAACGCCGCAGCTGTCTATCTTGCTGATTTCGCTCTCCGGGCCTGTGATTGTCACTTCTTTCGGAGTGGTGGCCGTCTCGAAGCCCACATAATCGTCCGGAATCAAAAGCCCTTCCACATCGGTGGTAATGGCAAAATTTCTGGTTACCATCCGGTCTATTTTCACGGTGATCATGGAAGGCGTAATTTTAGCGACCTGAAATCTTTTATTGGTCGCGCCGACGCTGTTTAAATCGGTGCAGATCAATCTTACATTGTTATAGGTGCCGGGCTGCGTAATGCCGGTCAAATCCGCCACAACGCTCAGCTCCGAAGGCCGGACACCACCGATAACCCCCTGATCGCCTTCAATCAGGACGTCCACCGCAATTTCCTGACCCTGCTCCTCCACTACGCTCAGATTCATCGGATCGATTTTGGAAGTCTGTGCGGTTACATCCACGGTGACGTCTTTGATGGTCCTGGTAGTGATCGAATCGATTGTCCTCACAACCAGCAGCCATGCCAAAACCGCAAGAAGAATCGACATCAGCTTTAATAAACTTTTATTGCTGAAAATTCTATCGTAATTTAATTTCATTGCTTTTTCCCCTTCCTGAAGTCAAACTTCTTTTCGGAAGGCTCCGACGCAAACTTTTCAGGGATTAATACACTGCTCAGCCGCTCCCGCAGTTCCGCCAGTGTAAGCCCTCTGTCCAGCCTGCCGTTCTGGCAAGCGGTGATATATCCCGTCTCCTCCGAAACGACGATGACAAGAGCGTCGCTCATTTCGCTCATGCCAAGCGCCGCGCGATGGCGGGTGCCGAGTTCCCTGCTGATCTCGGAATTGTCGGATAATGGCAAAAAACAGCCAGCCGCATGGAGCCGCCCGTTTCGAACAATCATGGCGCCGTCATGCAAAGGAGAATTGGGAAAAAAGATATTGCCAATCAGTTCGGCGGAAGGGTCGGAATCAATAATTGTGCCGGTCTTAATGATATCCCCCAGTTTTGTATTCTGCTCAATCACGATAAGCGCGCCGATTTTCTGGCGGGACAGGGCGGACGCTTCTTCCACCAGCGCGTTGATGAATTTTGTCCAGCCGACTTTCGCGTCCTGCTCACCGATTGACGACGAAAACACCTGAAGCTTTCCAATCCGGGAACGTCCAACCTGTTCCAGCGCTCGGCGCAGTTCCGGCTGAAACACCACCACAAGCGCCACAAACCCCAGCTGCATCAAATTTTCCATCAAAAACTTCATTGTGCGCAGTTCGGCAGCGCGCGCAATCACATAAAGCATCAGCAGCATCGCGATGCCTTTGACGAGCTGTGCGGCCCGCGTTTCACGCACCAGCTTGATGGCCTGATAGATTAAGTACGCGATGACCGCAATATCCACCGCATCACGCCAGGAAAATGCGTTAAACGCATTTACGATCCAATACCACAGTGCAGACATAAGCTTAATTCTCCTTCGCCGTTAGGAGACTGCGGCCGGAAAGCCCGGCCGCACAATCCTATTATCTATTCTATCACATTCAAGCATGAAATCAATCTTTTTTTGCAGCCAGCCTGGATGAACGCGCGATTTTGCAGATTGCATTTGCCAGTTCGCGCGCCTGTTCAACTGTGTTAAAGGCTCCAACGCTGATTCTTGCGGCCCCGATCGAGTCGGTCCCGAACTTTTTATGCACGGCAGGCGCACAGTGCAGCCCGCCCCGCAGCGCGAACCCGGCCTTGTTCAGCCGCGCAGTCGTTTCTTCCGAAGTAAGCCCTTCAATGTTAAAGCTGACGACCGGAAGGTTGACACCATACTCGGGCGGCGGCGCATAAAGTATGACCCCTTTTTCCCTGCTGATATTGTCATAAACACAGCGCGCCACTTTGCATTCACAGCGTGCAATATTTGCCATACCGCGCCGATTTATAAAGTCAAGCCCCGCGCCGAGCCCCATGATCCCGACTGTGTTGAGCGTACCCGATTCAAGCCGGTCGGGCAAAAAGTCCGGCTGGGCCAGATCGAACGAGAGGCTGCCTGTGCCGCCTTCAACCAGCGGGGAAAGGCAGTTCCCATAAGGGGTAATCAAAAGACCGGTTCCGGCCGGGCCGTACAGCCCCTTATGGCCGGCCGTACACAGGAAATCAATTCCCATGTCGGTTACATGAATGGGCTCTGTGCCCGCTGTCTGGGCCGCGTCAAGCACAAAATACAGCCCATACTGACGGGCAAGCAGGGCAAGCTTTTGAATCGGCAGTTTCACGCCGAACACATTGGACGCGTGCGTTGTAATAATGACGCGGGTATTGTCCCGTATCAGGCAGCGGAACGCTTCCACCGTCTCCTCGTCGTCATAAGAAGTAACCGCGCAGCTGTAAGTGATGATCCCCCTCGCTTCCAGAATGTGAAGCGGCCGCATGACTGAATTGTGCTCCATATCGGAGGTAATCACATGGTCCCCCGGGCGGAGAAGCCCTTTGATGACCGTATTCAGCGCATACGTGCAGTTTTGCATGAAAACAACCTGTTCCTCGTTGCGGGCCCCAAAAAACTCCGCCGCCTTTACGCGTACATCATATACCTTTTCCCCTGTTTCCGCCGCAAGGTCATGCCCGCTGCGTCCCGGATTGGCCCCATAACGCACAATCGCGGAATCCACCGCGTTTTTTACCAGCAGCGGTTTTGGAAAGCTGGTGGCGGCATTGTCAAAATAAATCATCTGCCGGGGTCACCTCCGTATCTCCACGACTTCTACACCCTCCGAATTCAGAATGTTGACAGCAGTGGTAAGATCTCCTACTATTTTAATTCCATAGCCGCAGCCCTTTTGGCTCGCCGATGCTGAACTGCGTTGTATCTCGGCAGGAATACCTTTACTTTCCAGAATTCGCTGCCCTCTCATCGCACTGGTGGATGAACGTACCGCCAGAACGTAATCCGTACTGCTCGCCATAGGAAAAGTCCCCCTCACATAACAAAATACAGCGGTACAACAGAGTGCCGCTGTATCATCTTATGCCGGGGGAAAATCATCTGCCACGGACTACCGGCGCGAAAGCAGGCAAACGGCGTGCGCGCAGATCCCCTCTCCGCTGCCCGTGAAGCCCATATGCTCCTCTGTTGTGGCTTTTATATTGATATTTTCAAGCCTGCACGCGCAGGCCTGCGCCAAAACCCCGCGCATCTGTTCAATATATGGCTTCAATTTGGGCGCCTGCGCAACCACTGTTGCGTCCAGATTGCCGATTTCCCATCCCATGTCCTCCATAAGCATCCGGACCTT
This sequence comes from Bacillota bacterium, assembly GCA_023394255.1. GTDB lineage: Bacteria > Bacillota > Clostridia > Oscillospirales > Ruminococcaceae > Anaerotruncus. The sequence continues at coordinate 4,822 of JAEXAZ010000284.1, forward strand.
TGCCAGCAGCTTGACGCTGCAGATGCCTTTGTAGGCGGGGTCGCTGTCCGGGAACAGGGTCCCGATATCGCCCATGGCCAGCGCCCCGAGGATCGCGTCCATCACGGCATGCGTCAGCACGTCGGCGTCCGAATGCCCCAGAAGGCCGCGTTCATAAGGAATTTCCACGCCGCCGAGAATCAGCGCCCTGTCCGGTGTCAGGCGGTGCGCGTCATAGCCATGCCCGATTCTGAAATCCATTCCGTTCCTCCAGTTCTATCGCGACCGCCTGTGCGAAAATTAAATCTGCGGGCGTTGTAATTTTCAGGTTTGAGCTGTCGCCGCGCGACAGGTACACTGGCCTGCCGATTGCCTCCAGCATCTGGCAGTCATCGGTATAGTCCTTGCCGGCCTTTTGCGCCTCCTCGGACGCCTCCCGGTAACCGCTGATTTCAAAAACCTGCGGGGTCTGCACCGCGAAGAGACGGTCTCTGTCCGGCGTGCTGATGATTTTACCATCGGCATCCGCCAGTTTGATCGTGTCCACCACCGGCACAGCCGCAGCGGCGGCGCCGTAACGCACGCCGTCCAGCACCGTGTCCGCAATCACCTGCTGGGTGACAAACGGGCGCGCCCCGTCATGCACGGCGATATACTGCGTTTCCCCGCTGACAGCCGCCACGCCGTTTTTGACCGACTGCTGCCGGGTCTCTCCGCCGACTACCACCGAACGCACTTTCGGAATTGCGTAAGCCCTGATTAAAGCGTATACGTCGGGAATGTCCCCCTGCCTGACCACAATGACCAGTTCATCAATCCAATCGCTGTCGGAAAGCGCCAGCATCGAACGGACAAGGACAGGCGCCCCGTCAATCTCTTCAAATTGCTTGTCCAGCCCGTTCATCCGCGCAGCCGAACCGGCCGCCGCGATAACGGCGGCTATATAGGGTTTCTTCATCTGAATCCGTTTTCCAGCCATATTAATTCCTCCCTACCAATTATCCTACACCCCCGCCGGGAAAAAAGAGCGCATTTTTTGCAGGCCCTACTTGTTTTCCGGCGCAATCCAGAACGTCATCCTGTCCGGCGCATAGGAAAGCCCCATTTTGTGCCGGGAGAAATAGGCTTCCAACTCCTGGTAAAACAGCCTTCCCGAATTCTCAAATGCATGGGGGTCCAAGGCTTCCGCCCACATGGACTGCCTGCCGCAGGCATCCCGCAGATGCACCTGAAACAGCAGCCCCTTTTCGCGAAGCTGCTGATTCAGTTCTAAAATCATATTGATGGAGATTATTTGCACCATCGAGTTCATCACATCTTTCCAGCCAAAAGCAACCTTGTTTGTACTGGTTCTATTATAGCAACAAGAACGAAAAAGAGCAATTCTGTTTCCAGAATTGCTCAGAATCTTCCGCCGGGACAGCCGTCAGGAATTGTGGTCGCTTTCATGGAATGTTTTCAGATTCCCGATTTTCTGTCTGCGGGCCTCCAGAATGCTTTCGATCTGTTCCGGAGGGATGTCCTGCTGCGCCATCAAAACCAGCAGATGGTAAAGCAGGTCGCAGATTTCCTCGGCGGTATCCTCATTTTTTCCGTTTTTGGCGGCAATAATGACTTCGCTGCATTCCTCGCCGCATTTTTTCAGGATTTTATCCAGCCCGCTCTCAAAAAGATAGCGCGTGTAGGAGCTCTCCTGCGCGATCTCCTTGCGCTGCAAAATAACGCTGTAAAGCCGTTCCAAGGTTGTTTCCATGCT
>JAEXAZ010000290.1 GCA_023394255.1 Bacillota bacterium
CTACAACCACGAGCGTATCCAGCTAAAGACTGGAGTGGCACCGCTTTCGCTGCGCCACTCCGCTTAAAACTCAATATTTCCTAAACAGGGGCTTTTTTGTGCCGTCTGCACAAACTGGGGCAGTTCAGGAATGAGGGGGTGTTTTCCGGCTTTATGATTCAGTCGCCCGCTTTTGCAATCGCCGCTTTGGAGAGCTCGTCAATCTTTCTGAAATCTTCCTCCGACAGCGAAAGCGCTCCCGCCGGGAAATTGTCCTCCACCTGCGGCAGGGTGCGCGCGCCGCAGATGACATTGAAGCTGGCGCTCCTTTTTGCCGTCCAGGCAATCACGAGCTGGGGCAGGGAGCAGCCGTATTTTTCACACAACGGCCTGATCTCCTCCAGCAGTTCGAGCACAAGTGGCAGACGGTCGGATTTGAGCCACTGGATGGTCTCGCGGGAGCTGCCTTTCGGCGGTTCGTATCCAAGCTGGAACTTCCCGGTGAGCGCGCCGCGTTCCATCGGGGAATAGCACTGGAAGGTGATTCCATTTTCCTCGCAGAAGGGGATCAGCTCCTTTTCCCCGGTGCGGTCGAGCATGCTGTATTTTTGCTGGATCAAATCCAGCTGTCCGTATTTCATATACTCTTTGACCTGTTCCAGAGTGACGTTGGAGGCGCCGACCGCGCGCAGTTTTCCCTCTTTTTTCAGATCCATCAGAGCGCCCATGGTTTCCGCAATCGGCGTAACGAAGGGCGGCACGGACTGCCAGTGGGTGATGAAAACGTCGATATGATCGGTCTGCAGCCGTTTGAGGCTTTGCTCCATGCCGGCCTTGATGCAGCGGGCGGATGTGTTTTTATAAACGTCGTGGCCTTCGCGGGAAAAATGGAAAGAACCTTCCCTGTCGTCCCACCAAAGGCCGCATTTTGTGGAAATCAGCGCCTGATCACGGTATCCGGCCAACGCCCGTCCGACGACTTCTTCGCTGTGTCCAAATCCGTATACCGGCGCGGTGTCAACCAGGTTTGCGCCAAAGTCCAGAGCGCGGCGGATGGACCGGATAGACACCTCATCATCATTATCGCCCCACCATTCCCCGCCGCCGATTGCCCAGGCGCCAAGGGCGAGGGCCGAAGCCTTCAGCCCGGAATGTCCGATTTCACGATACTCCATGTTAAAACCTCCATTGCTTTTCAATCTGGTTTCATTGACCGCGCAAAGCGCGGCCATAAACAGCTTCGCTGTTTGTTCTGCGGTTATTATAACACGTAGGATGTCTTGCCTGCAACTCAAAACGGCCGTTTTCCATCGGCTGTTGCCCATGATTTTGCCGTCAGCCATAAACATAAGGCCATCCACATAAACTGTCGTGAGGTGATGATGATGTTTGCCGTATATACAAAGAAAAGGTTCGTACTGGTTCTGGCGGTGACTCTGGCAGCGGCATGCTGCCTGCTTGGCACTGTAAAAACCGCAATCCGTACGAACGCGGTCCCGCGGGAGCTGCCGATTTATTCGGTCAATACGCCGGACAAACAAATGGCGCTGACGATTAACTGCGCCTGGGATGACAGTGATATTGACCGGCTGCTGCAGATTTTAGAGGACCGGAACATCAGGGCGACTTTTTTTATTGTGGGGGACTGGTGCGATAAATATCCGGACGCGGTCCGAAAACTCGCACAGGCGGGCCATGAGCTTGGCAGCCATTCGGACACCCACCCGGATATGGCGCGGCAGACCCGCGAGCAGATTACGGCGGAGCTGAATGCGTCCGGGCAAAAAATCGAAACTGTTTCCGGGCAGAAAATCCATTTGTTCCGGGCGCCTTCCGGTTCCTATAACAACCTTGTGGTATCCACCGCGCGGGCACTCGGCTGGGAAGTCATCCAATGGTCAAATGATGTTGGCCATACAGCTTCAAACCCCTTTGCAATCGGGGGCTAAACCGTATGGGAATGATGGCCGACGGCGTGCGGGGCATCCTTTGAAAGAGGACGCCTGCGGGGGAACAGGACTTTTTGTCTTGCACATTTTGAAAAAAATAGATATGATGGTGGAAAAATAAAAAAGAGGGATCGAAACATGTGGAAGATATCTTTTCGGGCAAAACTGATCCTCATTTTTATAGTTGTCGCAATCGCGCAGGGAGCATTGATCGGGTATTATTCCCATCAGTATGCTTCAGAAATTGTCATGAGCAATAAGAAAAGTGATATGGCCGATCTTGTCAACAGGATTGATATTAATATCAACGATAAGGTCCGCTATATGACAAGGCAGATTGAAAATACAGTCAGCAGTCACGTGCTTCGTGATTATCTGGATAACAGGAATCAGGCATATGACAAATCGGCCTATTTTTCAGAATATTTCCATTTCATGGCAAATTCTTTTTCCGCAATCACCAACGTGATGATACTGGACGAGCGCAGGATTCTCTACGACCAGGACGGGGGAGCGAAGGGCTTGCAGGGAGCGGATCGCCTGAGCGATATTTTTCAAGCGGCATCACAAAAAAACGGACAGGCAGTCTGGCTTGGGATGGTTGACGAACTTTCGGGGAAACGGGATGAAGTCGGCAAGCAGGTCATTTCTGTGGCAAGTGCGATTGTGAACCCGGCAACAGAAAAAACGGAAGGGATTTTGCTGATCGAACTGGACCCGGACAGTTTCAGCAGCCTGCTGCTGAACAATTACAATACCTATCAGAATCAATACACCTTTATTATCGATAAGAAATGGGAAGTGATCTGCAGCAACAAACTCATCGATACGCAGTGGGTGGATCTGATTGCCGCGGAATTCGACCGGGGGAACCGCAGATTTGAAATGGACTGGCAGGGGAAGGAATATTATGTTTGCGGCCAGTATAACGGGGTTACGGGCTGGGAGACTTTTTCGGTGATCGCAAAGGATAATATCTTTACACAAACCAAACAACTGCTCCAGCTGATTAAAGCGTTTGTCATCCTGTGCACTTTCGGCGTGTCCATGATTATTATGGCGGTCTCCTACACCATGACAAAACCCCTGCAGCAGCTCTCCGAGGCCATGCGGCGGCTGCAGGCGGGAGACTTTTCCCAACAGATAAAAACCGGACGCAGGGATGAAATCGGCAGGCTTATTCACTCTTTTAACTATATGGCAAAGAAAATCGATACGCTGATCAATGAGGTGTATCAGGAAAAAATCGCGCAGAAAAATGCGGAGATCAAGGCGCTGCAATCCCAGATTAATCCTCATTTTCTCTATAACACGCTGGATTCCATCAACTGGATGGCAATTGACAGAGGCGCGTATGACGTCAGTGACATCATTATCGCCCTCGGCGACCTGATGAAATACAGCGTGGATCAGCACAACAGCATGGTCAGGCTGGAGCAGGAAATGCGATATGTCGTAAGCTATCTTCGTATCCAGAAAAACCGTCTGGAAGAAAAGCTGCAGTATGAGATCGAAATCCCGGTGGCGCTCATGACCTGCCTTGTACCCAAACTGATGCTGCAGCCGATTGTTGAAAATGCCATTACGCACGGGATAGAACCAATGAAGCAGGGCGGGCTGATCCGAATCGAGGGCAGGGAGTCCGGCGGTATCATTTACATCGAAGTATCTGATAACGGGAAAGGGATGGATCAGGAAACCTTGGAGCGGATTATGCATCATTTCGACCGTGAGGAGGGGGGATTCACCAACATTGGCGTAAAGAACGTGCACAAACGGATACAGCTTCATTATGGCGACGAATATGGTCTGGAAATTGAAAGCGCCCCCGGAGAAGGCACGAAAATTATCATCCGCATTCCGCACAGGGAAGGGGGAACCGGCAGTGAAAATCATGATCGTTGATGACGAGGCAAAAATTCGCAACGGGCTGTTAAAACTGTTAAGCGCCTATCGGCAATGGGAAACGCCTGTCGTGTTCGGCGACGCGGAATCGGCGTTTGAATACCTGCGTGAAAACCGTGTGGACGTAATGATAACGGACATCAAGATGCCCGAAATTTCCGGACTTGAACTCATCAGGAAAATCCGGGAAATCAACGGGCAGGTGGAGATCATTATTCTCAGCGGATACAGCAATTTTGCCTACGCGCAAAAGGCAATTGAAATGGGGGTGCGCAGATATTTAACCAAGCCCACCAATCCGCGGGAGGTCATTTCCATTCTGATGAAACTCGGGGAAGAATTGGACTCGGGCCGAATTACGGATGAGGAGGAATCCCGCGAAGAAAAGGAAAGTATCGAAGTGTCCAACCTTGCGGTGGCAAAAGCGATCCAGTATGTGGAAAGCAACTATGCGAAGAAGATGACGCTCAGGGATATCGGGGACAAACTGTATCTGTCACCCAATTATCTTTGCAGGCTGTTTAAAAGACACACAGGGAAAAACCTCTCGGAATTCATCACGGAATACAGGGTTGAAAAAGCAAAAGGATATCTGCGGGATGTGCGCTACAAAGTATCTGACGTCGCCGGGCTGGTCGGGTTCGCCGACACCAAATATTTCAGCAGCACGTTTAAAAAGCTGTGCGGCGTGACACCTATGGAATTCAGAAACGGCAAAAATTCCGATACTGAGTAATATTTTAAACCAAATGGCAATTTTGAATGATTGTTTTCATTTTTCCTGCTCTTTATAATTGATTTACAGGGCATATTCCAAGCTCGGAAGCCTGATTTATCTGGCGGACAGAAGTTTGTTCAATCTCAAAGCTGAAAAGCCGGAGATGTGCAATATGAATTTATGATAGCAGGAGGAATGAAGAATGAAAAAGAAACTGAGTACGCTGCTGGCTTCGCTGCTGGTTGCCTCAACCACCCTGTTGGGCGCGTGCGGAAGCTCCGCGCAAACCGCGGATTCGCCGAGCGCTCCCGCAAGTTCCCAAAGCGCAGCCGAGAGTTCGCAGGCTGCAAGCGAGGCTCCGTCGACTGCTTCGGGAAAGAACGCGGAGGATTACAAAATCGTATTGCTGCTGCCCGGACCTATCAACGACCAGAGCTGGAATGCCACAAACTATGCCGGGCTGGAGGCCTGTAACCAGAATCTCGGAACCAAGATGGAATATGTGGAAAGTGTACAGGCATCCGACTTCGAGTCGACCCTGAGGGAATATGCGGAAAGAGGATACGATTTGGTCATGGCCGCCGGTTCCCAGTTTGACGAGGCGGTTGCAAACGTCGCTCCAAACTACAAGGATACGACGTTCTGTGTCGTGAACGGCTCCAAAAGCGACGGCGACAATGTCGCCCCGATCTTCCCGAAGGAATATGAAGCAAGCTATCTCGCCTCGATCATTGCGGGCAATGTCACGACAAACGGAAGCTTCGCCACGATCGGCGGATTTCCGAATGAGCCGATGGAGCACCTGATGGATGTCTATGAGACCAACGCGGTCGCAATCGCCAAAGAGCGCGGCATTGCGGATTCCAAGGCGACCAGAGCCTATGCGAACAGCTGGGACGACGTGGCGCTTGGCAAGCAGATGGCGGAACAGATGATCGATAATGGTGCCGACACCCTGTTTGTCTATGCGAACGAAGTGGGCCTTGGCAGCATCGAAGCGGCAAAGCAGAAGGGCGCGAAGGTCATCGGCTTCTCCAGTGACCAAACCACCATCGATCCGAACACGGTCGTCGCTTCTGTGGTCTTTGATTTCGAAACGTTCTATGTGTGGTCGATTATGCAGTATATGGACGGAACGCTGACCGGCAACACGGTGCACGAGGCGGGCATTAACGAAGACATCTTCAAACCGGTCTATACCGACAGCATTTCGCAGGAAACCAAGGACGCTGTGGACGCGGGGATTCAGAACTTTAAAGACGGCAAGGTTGACCTGAAAGCGATGTTCGCAAAATAACCAGTCATAAAAACGGAAACGAATGGCACTCTTATGAGTGCCATTCGCAAATCCGGAGAAAACAGCCGGGGAGTGATGAGAATGCAAGCACCTTTTTTTGAGTTGCGGAATATTTCCAAATATTTTACCGGGGTTGTTGCGAATAAGGACATCTCTTTCTCTATCCAGCGCGGCGAGGTCCTGGCGCTCCTGGGAGAAAACGGCGCGGGCAAAAGCACCATTATGAAGATCCTCTACGGGCTTTATAGAGCCGATGCGGGCAAAATCCTGATGGAAGGCAGGGAGCGGAAGATCACCTGCCCGAAGGATGCGATGGCGCTTGGGGTTTCCATGATCCAGCAGCATTTTTCGCTTGTTCCCGCCCATACTGTCACAGAAAATATCATCCTGGGCAATGTGCATGGGAAAATTGATTATAAAAAATGTGCGGGTGAGGTCAGGCGGCTTTCGGATCAGTATGGGTTTGAGATTCCGGCGGATGCCAAAATCAGCGAACTGGATGTGGGTGTCCAGCAGAAGGTTGAAATCATCAAGGCGCTGTATCTCAACGCCAGACTGCTGATTATGGACGAACCGACAGCGGTTCTTACCCCGCAGGAGTCCCAAAAACTGATGGACTTTGTGAAGGACTATGTTGCGAAAGGCAATTCCGTCATTTTTATTACGCACAAGCTGAAAGAAGTCATGGGTGTCGCCAGCCGGATTATCGTCATGCGCAACGGGGAAGTCTGTGGAGACCTGAACACGTCGGAGACCAATGAAGCGGAGCTTTCCCGCCTGATGATCGGCAGGGAACTCATTATGCCGGAAAAGGATCGGCAGGGATATTCGGACCAGAAGGTACGCTTGTCCGTAAAAAACATAACGGTTGAAAAGAAAGGCGAGACTCCCGTTTTAAAGGACATCTCTTTCGATATTCATCAAGGCGAGATTTTCGGAATCGCCGGCGTCAGCGGAAACGGACAGGAAGAACTGTGCGAGGTAATCTGGGGCGCTTTGAAGGCGGATGCCGGGGCTATCGGTCTGGATGGGCAGGATATCACCGATCTGTCCATCCGCGGCCGGATTGGAAAAGGGATCGGCTATGTGCCGGTGGACCGCTACCGCGACGCGATGGTAATGGACATGACGCTTGCCGAAAATATGATGCTGAAATCGAGCTATGACGCAAAATGGACCCGGCACGGACTGATCGACAGGAAAAAACTCGGCAATTACACCAGGCAGGCAATCAGCGATTTCATGATTAAAGCGCCCGGGCCGGATGCGCAAGCCAGGGGCCTCTCGGGCGGAAACCAGCAGAAAGTCCTATTGGCAAGGGAAGTCGGGCACGCCGGCGCGCTGCTGATTCTGAACCAGCCCACCAGGGGGCTCGACCTCGGCGCGATCAACAATATTCACACCACGATTCTGGAGGAGCAAAAACGGGGGAAAAGCATCCTGCTGGTATCCACGGAACTGTCGGAGATTTTCAAGCTGTGTGACAGGATCGCGGTGATGTATAAAGGCTCCTTTATGGGGATTTACAACAGCGATGAGCTGGATACCGAGACAATAGGACTTTTAATGGCCGGATATTCTGCAAAAAGAGAGGCGGCGAAGGGATGAATGCGAAATTAAGGGATTTCATCGTGACAAACCTGCTGGCTGTTTTTGCCGGCCTGTTTTTAAGCGGAATGCTGCTGCTCTTTTTGAAGATCAATCCGCTGGTTGTTTTTCAGCAGGCGGTAGTAACAATGCTGACAGACAAGTATACCCTCGGAGACGTCTTTCTGAAAGCAACGCCGCTCATCTTTACGGCATTGGCGTTCGCCTTTACCTTCAAGGCGAACCTGTTTAATATCGGCGCGCAGGGGCAGTTCTATATGGGCGCAATTGTTGCGATTGCCGTTTCCCTGAAACTGGACGGAGTGGTCCCCACCCCTGTGTTACTGGTTGTTGTGTGTGTGCTCACCTTCCTGGCGGGAGGGGCTGTCGGCGGGCTGATCGGCTTTTTAAAAGCGCGGTATCACGCCAACGAATTTCTGGTCAGCATGATGTCAACTTATGTGGCACTTGCAGTTATGAATTATCTGCTTCGCACTTTTTTAAAGGAATCAAAAGGAGAATATCCGCAGACGGACGCAATCTCAAACAGCGGCTGGATTCCGACCCTGATCAAGGGCACAAGGCTCCATGCCGGATTTCTGCTGGCGGTGCTGACCGCGGTTGCCGTTTGGATTCTGCTCTATAAAACGCCGCTCGGCTACCGTATCCGGGCGGTCGGCAGCAATGCCTCGGCGGCCCAGATGTCCGGAATCAATTCCGGCAAAATCTATGTTGCCGCATTCTTCATCAGCGGCGCGCTGGCCGGAATGGCAGGGTTTACCGAAGTAAACGGCGTGCAGCATATGCTGATACAGAACTTCAATCCGGATGTCGGCTCCGCAGGGCTTGGAATCGCGATTCTGGCAAACGCGAACCCAATTGGGATTATCTTTGCGTCCCTGCTTTTCGGAGCGCTAAATGTGGCGGGGAACCTGATGGGACGGATGCCCGGGGTGAATGTCCCGTCCAGCATGATTGACCTCATGCAGGGATTTGTCATGACGTTCGTGATTATTTCTTACTTTGCAAGGACCTATCTGGATCGTCAAAGGAAAAAACGCGAATTGCAGAAGGCGGTGGAAAAATGATGATCAGTTTGCTGAGCCGTGCTTTAATGATGAGTACCCCCTTGATGCTGGGGTCGATCGCGGAGGTCATTGCGGAACGTTCCGGCATGATGGTGACCGCGATCGAAGGGATTTTTCTGGTAGGCGCGTGGGGCGGGTTTGTCGGAACCTACCTGACCGGAAGCGCATGGATCGGAATGCTCACCGCAATCCTCTGCGGCCTGATAGTTGCCGCCATCTATGGCAGCATCAGCATTTTTATGCGGCAGCATCAGGTTGTGACAGGTACCGCGCTGAATATCCTGGCAGCCGGATCCTGTGCCTATTTTCAGAGGGTGCTGTTCGGAGTACCGACGTCTCCGCTGAAAATAACGCCGCTTCAAAGCCTGGATATTCCGCTGCTCTCCAAAATACCGGTGATCGGGCCGATTTTTTTCCAGCAGAATGCGCTGACCTACTTTGTCTATCTTCTGATTCCCGTTGCATACATTGTCCTTTATAAAACATCCGTCGGACTGACCATCCGTTCCACCGGCGAAAACCCGGAAGCCGTCGACGTCGCCGGCATCCATGTGAATAC
>JAEXAZ010000292.1 GCA_023394255.1 Bacillota bacterium
AACCACAAGCACACGGTGCCCGCCGAATTTCTGAATTTCCTGAACCGTCTGCAGTTCCGCGTCCTTCCCGAAAACCACTTCGGTAGGCGAATAAAATACAAAGTTTTGCATGAAGAAACCCCTCCAGTTTTTTAATCAGACTATCATCCACATATTGGTATCATACCGCATATTTTCAAATGATTCAACTCTTTGAAAAAAGATGATCTGAAAAGCCGGGCGCTTTCGCCAATTACGAAGACGCTCTTTTAGGCAATTATCTTCCTTTGCCCAAAATTTAAACAAAATCCAAAAGTGCCTATACACATTTTTTCCAAAATTACTATACTAAATTCCGTAGGAATGGAAAGAAGGTGCGGACGAATGGAGTTTAAACGCAGGCTGATGCGGCTGGCCATTGATTCTGCCGTGGAGCGCACGATTCCCAAACTGAAAAAGGACCACAACCGGGGCATCCGGAGCCTTGTCGACCTCGGCGCACAGTTTGCGTCCGGCGAACGCCAGAAAGCATTTTTTTGCAGGCTGCAGGAAATTGTACGCAACCCCAAAAATCCGTACAGCGCCCTATTACTCCGTGCCGTGAATGAGGCGGACGCAGGGATTGTAAAGCGCGCGGGAGTCAATCTGGGTTACACCGCCCTCACCTGCGGTTCCGGCCTCTTACAGAACTATTCCGCGCTGTGGGGAACACCGCTCCCCTGGATGATTCGGCTTGACTGTCCCGGCTGTTCTGCCGGGCAGCTTTCCGGGGTCCTGCGCGAAGGGGGCAATTACGGCATTTTGTCCTACATTTTTTCTGTCCGGTCGCAAGAACAGTTCACAGTGCTGGCAAAGCTGGCAAAAGAATTTCAGGAATGCCTGTTCTGGGCGGCCATTCCGCCTTTCCTTGCGGATGCACAGACTGCCCGCACTGTCCGGGAATTAAAAAACATCGTGGTCGTTGCGGAAATTTCCGATGCAGCCGCCGGGTTTCCCTTTGAAAAGCTGAAAGCGCAGCGGCTGCTGTATGGCTTCTCGTGCCGTGACCGCAAACCGTTCGATGACCGTGCCTTTCTTTCCGCGATGACAGCGTCCGGCTGTCTGTTCGGAGCCTATACGGGCGCCGCCCCTCTGAAAACAGCGGGCAGGCGCGAACGGCGCTTTTTTTACACAAGCGGGAAAAAGCGCGTCCCGCTCGCGCTGATCGATCTCCAACGCGACATGCTGGAAATCGGCGGGCAGATCGTTCCGGGCAGCGGATATCAGATGATCCATGAGGACGCTTTCCTGCGGCACCGGTTCGACCTTGGGGCAATCCTGCGGGAGAACAGCCGCTAATCGGGCCCGCGGCCGCCCAGCAGTTCCCGCGCCATGCTGCCGTCAATTAGCTCCTTCACGCGGGAAATCCATCTTGAAGGGTCTTCCTCCATGCCGCCCTTTGCCCATTCCTCTATGATGCCGACAAACGCATAGGTATAGAATTTCGCAATAAACCGGACATCCCGCTCGTCCACTTTTTTCCCCTCGGTAAGCTCCTCAATGCAGGTGATCAGCAGATTGTTATAAAAATCGACCAGATATTCCGAAAAAGAGTTCTGCCCCATTGTGCTCAATGCGTTGATATAGAATGTCCGGTTTTGCTGCATATAGAGGCACAGGTTCCTTAGCCCTTCTTCCCAGTGCCGGTAGTCGGTAAAGGAACTCATCTGTTCGAGCGTTTCCGTATAGTAAATCCAGTTTACCAGCTCAAATTTATCTTTAAAATGGTAGTAAAAGGTATTGCGGTTCACCCCGCAGTGCGCGGTGATATCGCCCACTGTGATCTTTGAGAGCGGCGTGTTCTGCATCAGTTCTTTAATCGTTTGGGCCAGCACCCGCTTCGTAAGAGAAACCTCGGCCATATGCGATCCCCTTTTTCAGATTTTTTCCCTTTTTATGATAGCTTAAACCGGTCATATTTTCAAATGGTTTTTTGCGCCGCGGCAAAGCGGCTTTCAGGACATCGCAAGGGGGTACCTCATTTGATGAAAAAAATAGCGCGGGTTCTGACCCGCAGCCCGGCGGCAATTATTACGATTGCGTTGCTGCTTCTGATTCCCAGCCTCTACGGCGCAATACGTACAAAAGTCAACTACGATATTTTGTCTTATCTGCCGGATACGCTGGATTCCACAAAGGGGCAGGCCATACTGGAAGATACCTTCCAAAGCGCCGCTACCGCCATGCTGGTGGTGGAAGGCATGCCGGAGCGCGATACGGAAAAGCTGAGGGATGAAATTGAGCGGATTCCCAATGTCAGCAACGCATTCTGGATTTCCAGCGTAATGGATATCAGCGTACCGAAAGAGATTCTGCCGGACGATATCAAAAACATCTTTTACAGCGAGCAGTACCAGGATTCCACTCTGATGATTATCCAATTCGACCGCCCGGGCGCCTCTAACGAAACTTTAGCGGCAATAGACCGCGTGCGCGCTGTCTGCGACGAACGGTGCTTTTTGGCCGGCGTGTCCATCTTTCTGAAAGATACAAAGGATATCGTCGAGAATGAAATGCCGACTTACACAGTTCTGGCCGTTATTTTTTCCATTTTGGCTATGATGCTGACAATGGAGTCCTACGTGCTGCCGTTTGTATTTATTATGGGGATTGGTTTTGCGATCGCTTATAACTTTGGAACCAACCTGTTTTTGGGGCAGGTTTCCTACATCACAAAGGCCATCGCCGCAATTTTGCAGCTGGGCGTTTCCATGGATTATTCCATTTTTCTCGTGGACCGTTACGACGAGGAAAAGCCGAAATTTGCGGACAGGCGCGACGCCATGGCGAGCGCCATCGAGAGTGCGTTTGTCTCGCTGTCCGGTTCGTCCATAACCACCGTCGCGGGCTTTCTCGCGCTTTGTGCCATGCGCCTTGGGCTCGGCCCCGATTTGGGTCTGGTCATGGCCAAAGGCATTGTCATCGGTATCCTGGTTGTTATTTGTGTGCTGCCGGCGCTGGTCTTACAGTTTGACGCGCCGATTCACAAATGGCGCCACCGCACACTTACGCCCGATTTTTCCAGACTGAACGAATGGATTATCAATCATAAGAAATCCTTGGTTTTCCTTTTCCTGCTCCTGTTTGTCCCCTCCTGGATC
>JAEXAZ010000060.1 GCA_023394255.1 Bacillota bacterium
CTCCTACGGACATTGCCTGTTCAATGCAGTCGAACAGGGACGCCAGATCGCCCGTCTTTTCTCCTCCGAGCACCACAACCGGCTGATAGGAAGCATCTATGACCTTTTTAAATTCCTCGGGTGTTCCGCTGTAGGTTGTTTTGATAATATCCGCGCCATATTCACATCCCGTACGGGCAGTAATGACCAGATTTTCGACCGTATTGGGAATCGCCGGAGAAAATCCTCCGGGCAGCATCTCCGCCATAACAGGGACCCCCCACGCATGCCCCTGGCCGGACAGGCCGGCAACATTCCGCATGCATCTGTGTTCATAAGGAGCTCCCGGAAAACCCATGCACGCGACAGCGTCCGCGCCGATCTTCAGCGCATCCTCTACGGAATACAGCAGGTCGGGGCACTCATCGCCGCTGTTCAGGCAGGAGCCGCCTCCATCCGCTCGTAAAATCAGGCCAACGTCCTTCAGTTCCTCCGCATATTTGCATGCCACCCCATAGGTTGTCAAAACCGCATCCGCGCCTCCCGCGACAATCGCCCGGATAATCTTTCCCAGATGGTCCAGCGCGGGATTTACCGGCAATCCCATCCCGTGGTCCATGGCGACTATAACCGCTTTTCCATCCCCTTTGAATATTCTTCCAAGTCTCCTCATTTGCATGATTCCTCCTTTAAAGTTCAGTTCCATCTGTAATAAAATGAAAAAAGCGCAATAGGATATCAATCCTACAGCGGCTTTGCTTTCCCTTAAACTGATATTTATTTTTTCTGTTGCCGCAGGCCCGGTTCCAGATACTTGTGGACATGTCACAAAGCTGTGTGTGAAATAAGCAGAAAATACACTCTGTTTTGGTATCTGCAAGGCTCCGTTTCCGATTTTCGCATGCTGCCGGAAAAGTCGGCTAATCGACATCAAGAACCTGCAGCAACCAGACTCCTGCCTGTTTCCTGGTAAAAAAGAAAGAGGCTCATGGCCGAAAGCCATATAGCCTCTTTGCTATATTTTTTATCATTGCATTTATTATACTTATTTTTCAGCGTGACGTCTATGTTGTTGAGCCACAAATCACAATACGCGCATTTGTGGTCCGTTCACAAATGCGCGCTGCAATATTCTTCTCTTCACTTGTGCAAAAGCAAATTCAATGTATAATGGAAGAAAGTGCTTCACAAAACCTGATCTGAGAGGAGCTGAAGCGGGTATGGCGGAAAATGAGGAGTTTTTTACCTGCAAAGAGTTGCTGCGGCTTAATGCAATGTCCGGATGCATACTTTTAGCCGGAGAAAACAGACTGCAGCAAAAAATCGTCCGGGCAAATGTAATTGAAACGCTTGACATGGCAGACTGGGCAAACGCGGGCGAAGTGATCATCACTTCCGGCTACCCTTTTCGGGAAAATGAATCCGCGCTGATGGAAACCCTCTCCGTCCTGCAAAAGAAAGGAATTTCCGCACTTTGCTTGAAGCCGAGACGTTTTTATAACAATATATCCGAACAGATTATCGAAAAAGCCCGCGAACTGGATTTTATTCTAATTGAATTGCCGATGGAGGCCATTTTCTCAAATATTGTCCATGAAATAACCGAAGAAATCTTTCAAAAGGAAACGACCGCTTTCCGCAATACCCAGAATAAGATTGAAATGCTGCTGGATACCATGTTTAAGGGAGGCAGCATGGAGGAACGGCTGTCCGCAATTGAATCTGTTATTCAAAATCCCGTTCTGATCTATAACAGTGACAACGAATTGCTGATGAGCCCGGAAAGCAGAGATCTGTTGGGGAAACACATTCAGGAGGACTTCATCAGGCAGTTCTATCAAAATGTGGCCCTGGGAGACTTTTCTGTCGTGCTGAATGAAAAGCAGGTGGGCATTGTCACCTATCAGGTGGAAACTTCCAACAGCGAATTTATGAGGATGATTCTCCTGAAATATTATGGCCCGCTGAGCGAAACCGATTTGACAGCGGTGAAAAGAATCAGCCGGATTTTCGCCCTGGAAATGAAAAATGCGATGGCAATCAAAAAAATCCGCCGCAAATATAAAGATAAATTTGTGCAGGACTGGCTGTTTCATAATTTTGACAGCGAAATCGATATCTGTATTTCCGCCCATTCCTATGGTTATGAGCTAAACTCCGGCAAGAAATACCGCGTGGCGGTCATTAATTTGAACACCAGACAATGCGACAGTTCCTTTGCGGAACAGGATGTCAGCGTGATTCATCATATTATCAAAAATCTCGACCACAATATGATCTTTACCATCCATACGGGAAAGTTAATTTTAATTTTTGAGAGCGACGAGGAAAATAAAAGTATCTCCTTTTCCAACTTGTCCTATCTGATTGACAGACTCAAATATATTCTGGGAAAAGGAGATATGAGTTTCTGCCTCAGCAGGATTTCTTCTGTGCAGGATATTCCCACAGCTTATCTGCAAGCAAAAAAGATCAGTGAAATCAGCAGAAAATGCAACATCACCACCCCATTTATCACCTATGAACAGCTTGGTATTTTATCGCTGCTGGCCCTGCTTCCGGAAGACGATTCGGTCAGGCAGTACAAGGATAAATTCCTTTCGCCCCTTAAACAGTACGACGCTGCTCATCACAGCGATTTTTTGAATACGCTGCAGATGTATTTGAATACAAAGTGTAATACAAAGGCAACCGCCAAGAATTTATATATGCACTATAATACGGTTGCCTATCGCATCGAACGCATCAAGAATATCCTCAATATGGATATTGAGGATGTCGAGATTCAGCTGCAGCTGCAAATTGCCTTTAAGCTCGATTTGATTCAGCCATAAAAAAAGCAATTGAACCACATGCCACAAAAAGTGCGTTTTCATATCCTGAAAACGCACTTTTTGCATATCCACCGGATTCGTCGATTAACGGCACAAACAAGCAGAGTTCATGTCAAATTCTTTTACCATTTTTGGGCAGGCATTACGGTATTTTTATAAAAAAGATTATATAAGATCGTTTTTATTAAACACCCATTGTAAAAGTTTCAGGAAGCGTGCTCCCGCCGTCAATTACGATCTGCGCCCCCGTGATATAGCTCGATTCATAGCAGCTGAGAAAAGCGGCAAGTTCACCGATTTCCTCCGGCCTTGCCAGACGCTTGAGAGGAACGGCCGACGCAATTCCGTCGATAACGCTCTCCGGATTTTCTGGACACGACTGAACCGCCATGTTTTCAACAAGAGGAGTTCTGACATATCCCGGACATATAGCATTTACCGTAATATTATAGTCCGCAAGCTCACGTGCCATTGCTTTTGTAAAACCAACCAAAGCAGCTTTTGTTGTCGCATAGGCAACCTCACCCGGGTCTGCCA
>JAEXAZ010000149.1 GCA_023394255.1 Bacillota bacterium
CAGGTATACGGGCGGTTTTCCGAGGGAACGCTCCAGCATCCGCAGACAGGCCGCTTCGCCATAGTGCTCCAGCCAGACGGAGACCAGCCATGGCGGGCAGGAATAGTCCACCGCAAGCTGCTCCGCCCGGCCTCCGGAAACCGGAGGGATTTTTTTGCCGTCCCGCAGGAAGCTGCGGAGCACCCCGTTCACAAAGCCGGATGCTTTTGCGTTGCCCATTGCTTTCATCAAATTGACGCTTTCGTTCACGGCGGCATAATCATCCACCCCGTCCATAAACACCAGCTGGCAGATTCCCGCGCGCAGGACTTCCCGCACCGGCGGTGAAAGCCCGGATAACGGCTTGGAAGAATAGGCGCTTAAAATATGGTCGATTGTCAGCATCCGTTCCAGGGTACCATAAAACAACGCCGACGCGAACGCGCCGTCGCGCTGATCCAGCCCGTTCTGGCTGATCAGGGAATCAAGCACAAGGTTGGAGTAGGCGTTCGCGGTGCTCTGGCGCAGAAGCGCCTGCACCGCCGTATATCGTGCATCTTTCATTCTGAATATCCAATCTGATAAATTTGCCGGGTCAGTCGCGGCGGTTGCGGGAAAGCAGCACCAGCCGCAGCAGCTGCATCAGCGTCACAAGAAGCGCCGCCACGTAGGTCAGCGCGGCCGCCTGCAGCACCCTGCGGGAACCCCGCAGTTCGGACGGGCTTAAATAATCGGAATTTTCCAGCGTGGCTAGCGCGCGCGAGGACGCGTTGAACTCCACCGGCAGGGTCACCAGCTGGAACACCGCCACCAGCGCAAACAGAAGGATTCCCAGATTAGAGAGCATGGTCAGGTCTAAAATCAGGCCCAGTATAAACATGGGCACCGCCAGCTTTGAGCCGAAATTAGTCACCGGAATGATCGCGTTCCGGAACACCAGCGGCGAATAGTGGGTGGCGTGCTGGACCGCGTGGCCGCATTCGTGCGCGGCAACCCCGACCGCCGCCACGGAATCGTTGAAATAGACGTTGTCGGAAAGCCGCACAACCCCGGCCGACGGGTCGTAATGGTCGGTCAGATTCCCCCGGATGTGTTCGACCCGGATATTCTGCAGGCCGTTGGCGTCCAGAATCCGCCTCGCGGTCTGCTCGCCGGTCAGATGGCTGGCCGAACGCACATGGGAATATTTCCCGAACGTGCCCGATACGGTAGCCTGCGCCCATAGCGCAAACAGCAGCGCGGGCACCACCAGAATCAAATAGTAATAGTCAAAAAACATTGAAAATCCTCCTTCCAGAAGAATTACTCCCCTAAAAAGCTGCCGGCGGCAACCGGATGTCCGCGCAGGTAATCGGCCGCGGGCATTCTTTTACTGCCTTCCGCCTGAATTTCGAGCAGCTCGACCGCCCCGCTGCCGCAGCAGACGATCAGGCTGTGCGGATCGGTTACGCAGCCCGGCGCGCCGGAGCCGTCCGCAATACGGGCGCGGTAAACTTTCAGGAGCTTCCCGCCCAGCAGCGTGTGGGCGACCGGCCACGGGTTCATCCCGCGTACAAGGTTCAGCACTTCCGCCGCAGATTTCGTAAAATCGATCCGTGCGAGCTCCCTGGTCAGCATCGGCGCATAGCAGGATGCCGTGTCCTCCTGCGGTGTCCGCGGCGCTTCGCCTTTTGCAATCAGGCGCACCGTTTCGGAAAGGGCGTCCGCCCCCAAATCCGCCAGCCGCGCATAAAGCCCGCCGGAAGTTTCGTCGGGGCCGACCTCCACGGAACGGCTGAGGATCATGTCTCCGGTATCCAGCCCCTCCGCCATATACATCGTGGTAACGCCCGCGGTTGGGTCGCCATTGAGCACACTCCACTGGATGGGGGCCGCCCCGCGGTATTTCGGCAGGAGCGACCCATGCACATTGACGCATCCGTAACGCGGAAGCTCCAGAATCTCCTTCGGCAGGATCCTTCCGAAAGCCACCACCACAATCAGGTCCGGGGCAAGCTCCTGCAAAATTTCCAAAGCTGTGCCGTCTTTCATCTTTTCGGGCTGGAAAACCGGGAGCTGATGCCGCAGCGCAAGCTCTTTTACGGGCGGCGGAGCCAGTTTATAGCCGCGCCCTTTCGGTTTATCCGGCTGGGTAAACACGCCCGCCACCTCGTATCC
Organism: Bacillota bacterium; assembly: GCA_023394255.1. Taxonomy (GTDB): domain Bacteria; phylum Bacillota; class Clostridia; order Oscillospirales; family Ruminococcaceae; genus Anaerotruncus. The sequence continues at coordinate 2,137 of JAEXAZ010000149.1, forward strand.
GTCCTCCAGCAGCCGCCGCAGGGACGGCACCGCAAAATCAGGTGTGCCCATAAATACGATACGCATAGAGTCCCTCCGTGTCCGCAGAATTATTCGCCCAGTTCCTCAGGCGTGAGCATATGGTCTGTTTTATCGATAAACAGGACGCCGTCCAGATGGTCTGTTTCATGGCAGACGGCAACCGCGAGATAGTCTTCGGCGGTCAGCTCAAACGGCTTGCCATGACGGTCCTGCGCCTGTACCACCACTTTTTGAGGGCGGTGTACCATCCCGTATTCCCCGGGAACGGACATGCACCCCTCGCTGCCGTACTGGTCGCCGGAGCTTTCGGTGATCACAGGGTTGATGAGTTCCACAAGCCCTTCCCCGACATCTATAACGACCGCCCGCCGCAGAATGCCCACCTGCGTGGCGGCGAGACCAACCCCGTCCCCGTCCTGCATGGTCTCGTACATGTCGTCAAGCAGTGTCCAAAGGCGCTCATTAAAGTCCGTAACCGCCCGTGCTTTTTTGCGCAGCCGTTCGTCGCCGTTTTTAATAATATTTCTTAGTGCCATCTGTTAATCCTCCAGAATTTTATTGTTTCCATCTATACGGACGGCAGCATCAGTACCTGCTGAATTCCTCAAAATCAAGCAAAGTCCTGCCCTGATAAGCCAGCATCCCCCGCATGCCTTCTTCCAGTTTGCCGTAGTATTCCTCCCGTGTGGAAAGGACCCGGCTTGTGCCGTCCCCGCATTCGCAGGTAAAGGTATAAACAGGCGCGCCCCCGGCAGAGGAAACTGTTTTCCGGGTGATCGCCGCCTCGCACTCCTTTGGTTTTCCATAATCCAGCCGCCTCCTGATATAATACACCACAGCCACAACCCCGGCAATCACAAAAAACCATTGCACTTTTATTATACCTCCTCTGCATAAAAATGCTTAAACAATCTTAAAACATTCCATAAAAATCCGCAATTTCCGGCAATTAAATCGAATTTTCATACTTGGGGTCTATAAAGACTGAGACCTCCTTCTGCGTGTTCTGCGCATAATACCACTCCATCACACGCCAAAGCAGCGCGCGGAAGCGGGCATTATAGCTGCATTTCACAGCCATCCGCCAGCGGTATTTGCCCGCCACCCGGTTGACCTGGCTCTCGCAGGGCCCAAGCACCCGCAGGGGCAGGTCCGGGTACTCCCGGCCCGCCAGTTCCGCGAATTTTGCCGCAAAGCACCGCGCCGCATCCCGGACCTGCGCATTTACGAGCCCGGAAAACCCGACGCCTGCCATATCGCAGAACGGCGGATAAAGATGGATGCGGCGGTTTTCGATTTCCTGCGCGAAGAAGCTGTCATAATCCTGCGCGGCCGCAAGTGAAATCACCGTGTTTTCCGGCGTGAACGTTTGAATGTAAGCGCGGCCCGCCTTTTCCGCGCGCCCGGAACGCCCCACGACCTGTGTAAACAGGGAAAACGCCCGCTCATAGCTGCGGTAGTCCTGCGCGTAAAGGGACGCATCGGCCGAAAGCACCCCCACAAGCGTTACATTGGGGAAATCCAGCCCCTTGGCTACCATCTGGGTGCCGATGATCATATCATATTTTCCCGCTGAAAAATCGGCAAAATATTTTTCGTGGGAAAACCGCGCCATTGTGGTGTCCATATCCATCCGCAGAATCCGCGCGTCGGGGAACAGCTCGTGCAGCTCCTGCTCCACCTTCTGGGTACCGGCGCCCGAAAACCGCAGCAGCTTGCTGCCGCAGGTCGGGCAGACTTCGTCCGCGCGCGCGACATACCCGCAATAGTGGCACATCAGATGCCCGTTGGCGCTGTGATAGGTCAGCGCTACCGAACAGTGCGGGCACTGCGCCACCGTGGAACAGACGGCGCATTTGACCAGCGTGTTGTAGCCGCGCCGGTTGAGCAGAAGAATCGACTGCTCATGGTGGTCGAGGTTCGACTGCAGCTGCCCGATCAATTCCTGCGACAGGGACGCGGAGCTGGCGTTCAGCGCCTGTGTCGACATGTCCAGAATCGTCACATCCGGCAGGTTTGCCCTGCCGTAGCGGTTTTTGAGCGTCAGCAGATGGTATTTCCCCTGCCGGGCGCGGTAATAGCTTTCGACGCTGGGCGTCGCGGAAGCCAGCAGCAGAAGCGCCTTATGGTAAGCCACACGCACCCTCGCCACATCCCGCGCGTGGTAGCGGGGGGACTGCTCGGACTTGTAGGTGGATTCCTGTTCCTCATCCATCACGATCAGCCCGATATCGTCCAGCGGCGCGAACACCGCGCTTCGGGTTCCGACAACAATCCGCGCGCCGCCTTTTTTGATGCGCTTCCACTCGTCCATCCGCTCCGACATTGTGAGCCCGCTGTGCAGAACGGCGGTCTGGCTGCCAAAATAGCGGTGAAAACGGTCGATCGTCTGGGGGGTCAGCGAAATCTCCGGCACCATAACGATGACGCCGCGGCCGCGTTCCAGCACATGGCGGATTGTGCGCAGAAACACCTCCGTCTTGCCCGAACCGGTCACGCCGTAAAGCAGGGCGGCGGCGGGGGAATCCTGATCCGCAAGGGCGCACAGGCGCTCAAAAACCTCCTCCTGCTCACCGGACAGAACAATCGAATCGCTGTCCTCCCGCGCGTGGCGGTTGGCATAAGGATTGCGATAGATCTCGCGGGTGAAATAATGGAGGATACCGGCTTTTTCCAGCCTGTCCGGCACCGTCTTGCCCACAGCGGCAAAATAGCAGACCTCCTTGAGCGACGCCTGCCCCACCCGGGAGAGCAGTTCCACCACCGCTTTCTGTTTGGCGGTGATTTTCACGCCGGTAAGATCGGAAAGTTCGCTGATACCGTCCGCCAGACGCGCCATCACCAGCTTTTCATCCAGAATCCGCTGGCGGATCTCCTGGGATTTGATCAGGGCGCCGCGTTCGCACAGAGAACGCAATACCGGGGCGTCCGCCGTCAGGCCCAAAGCGGCCAGCATCGTTTCCTCCCGCACCGGTTTTCCGCGTCCCGACAGATAGTCCGTCACCCGCCCCGCGTCCGCGGGCAGTTCCTCCCCCTCGGGGACAGGTTCTCCCAGTTCATAGGTATATTTCAGCTCCACGCCGATTCCCGGCGGGAGCAGGGCACGGACAGCGTCGTAATAGCCGCAGAAGGTCGTATCCCTGAGGTAGCGGACGAGCGCCAGCAGTTCCGCGTTGAGCAGCGGCTCCCGGTCAACAAGCGACGCAACGGTTTTCAGCCTGGCACTGCCGTCTTCCTCCCCCAGTTCCATGACCATCCCGAACCGTGTACGGTTCCCGGCCCCGAACGGAACCGTTACGCGGCAGCCCGCGGAAACGGGCATCCCCTCCGGAACAAGGTAGGAAAAAAGCTTATCAAAATGCAGCGTGGCATTTTCCACCACAATTTTTGCAATTGTTGACAACTTCCCGCCCCCCTGTCAATGCCCCTCTGTCCGGTTTTTCTCCCTGTAAAGCACGAGCAGCCGGTCCAGCAGCGCGTCCGCGACCGCATCCTTGCCCATCAGCGGCAGCGGCTCCGCGCCTTCCGCTGTCAGAATGGTGACGCGGTTGGTTGCCGACCCGAATCCCGCGCCTTCCTCTTTCAGGCTGTTTGCAACGATCATATCCGCGCCTTTTTTCTCCAGTTTGGCGCGGCTGTTCTCAATCAGGTCCCTGGTTTCCATGGAAAACCCGCACAGCACCTGATGCTCGCCTCGATGGCTCCCAAGGTAGGCAAGGATATCCTGCGTACGGGAAAGATGCAGGGTCAGTTCCCCGTCCCGTTTTTTGATTTTATCCGCGGCGGCCGTTTCGGGGCGATAGTCGGCCACGGCGGCGCACTTGATCAACAGTTCCTGTTCGGAAGCGCGCGCGGCCACCGCGTCAAACATCTCCTGCGCGCTCACCACAGGCACAACCTCCACGCCGGCAGGCGGCTCCAGCGCGGTCCTGCCCGTCACCAAAGTGACCTGCGCGCCGCGCCGGCGGGCGGCCGCGGCAAGCTCATATCCCATCCTGCCGGTGGAATGGTTGCTGATAAACCGCACCGGGTCAATCGCCTCCTGCGTCGGCCCCGCCGTGACGAGCACCCGCAGGCCCTGAAGGTCGTGCGGTGTCAGCGCCCCGCGCGCCGCCTCAAACAGCACCGGCGGGTTCGGCATGCGCCCCCTGCCGATATCGCCGCACGCAAGCCACCCGCTGTCCGGCTCGACAATTTCAATGCCGAATTCCCGCAGGGTCTGCAGATTGCGCTGGGTCATGGGATTGTCAAACATGGCCGTATTCATGGCGGGCGCTATGATTTTGGGGCAGGAGGCCGCGAGGAAGGTCGTTGTGAGCATATCGTCCGCGATCCCCGCCGCCATTTTCGCAATCACATTGGCGGTCGCCGGCGCCACCAGAAACAGGTCGGCCTTTTTAGCAAGCGCCACATGTTCGACGTTATACTCGAAATTGCGGTCGAACGTATCCAGAGAAACCCTGCGGTTTGTCAGCGTTTCAAACGTCAGGGGCGTCACAAACTCCGCCGCGTTCTTCGTCATGATCACATGCACTTCCGCGGCCGTTTTGCCAAGGTCGCTCGCAAGCTGCGCGGCCTTATAGGCGGCAATGCCGCCGCTGACTCCCAATACGATCGTTTTTCCTTCAAACATTTTTATTCCTCCCGCCGCGGCCTGTACGGGCCTGTTGAAAACAGCCCTGTTTATGACAGGGCTGCAATGGAATCGTTCAGTTTTCTTTCATACTCAGCTTATATCTTCCGTTGGAAAACTCCTCGATTGCTTTTTTGACCGGCTTTTCCTCAAGGATGAGCTTTTCTTCCTCGGCTTCCTCCGCGATTTCGCGGGCGCGCTTTGCAACGGCGACCACAAACGCATAACAGCTTTCATTTGGCTTAATCATGGATGCCATGGACGGTCTGAGCATATTCATTTCAATCACTCACTTTTTGAATTAATTTTTTCATGTTTTTCGTTTGGCATTTCGCAGCCGTTACAATACAGGATAATTCCGCACGGGCTTTCTCCACATTGTCATTGATGATCACATAATCGTATTCCATTGCATGCCGCATTTCCTCACGGGCCGTGTTTAACCGCATTTCCACAACAGCCGGAGGCTCGGTGCCCCGATTGGTCAGCCGCCTTCGCAAAACCTCAAAAGAAGGGGGCAGCACAAAAATAAATACCGCGTCGGGAAATGTTTTTTTGATTTTCATCGCTCCCTGAACCTCGATTTCCAAAAAGACATCCAGCCCCTCCATCAGGTGCTTTTCCACTTCCGCCCGGGGGGTGCCGTAATAGTTGCCGCTGTATTGCGCATATTCCAGAAGGCCGCAGTTCGCGATCAGGGCTTCAAACTGTTTCGTACCGAGAAAGTGGTATTCCACCCCTTCCGTCTCGCCGGGCCTGGGAGCACGCGTTGTGGCGGAAACCGAAAGCACCGCATTGTCATGCGCTTTCAGGTAAGGTCCCAAAATCGTCCCCTTGCCTACTCCGGAAGGGCCGGAATAGACATAAAGCATGCCGGTTTTACTCATCCTCTTCAACCTCATCATCGTCCTCGTCCACCAGACGGTTTGCAACTGTTTCCGGCTGCACAGCTGAAAGGATCACGTGGTCGGAATCGGTGATGATCACCGCGCGGGTGCGTCTGCCGTATGTCGCGTCCACCAGCGTTCCCCGGTCACGGGCGTCCTGGATAATACGCTTGATCGGGGCGGATTCCGGGCTGACAATTGCGACCAGCCGGTTTGCGCAGACCATATTGCCAAAACCGATATTAATCAATTTCATGACGCATCCTCCTACTCAATATTCTGAATCTGCTCGCGGATTTTCTCAACTTCGCTTTTCATGTCAACCACAATCTGCGCAATGGAAACATCCTGCGCTTTGGAGCCTATGGTGTTTACCTCGCGATTGATTTCCTGCACCAGAAAGTCCAGTTTCCGCCCGACAGGCTCATCGTGGGTGAGGATGTCCCGGAACTGCGCAATGTGGCTGGAGAGACGGACGGTTTCCTCATCCACCGCAATCCGGTCGGCAAAGATGGCAGCTTCCGTGATGACGCGCGCCTCATCGATCTGGCGGTCCGCCAGAACTTCCGCAATCTTGGCGGCCAGCCGTTCGCGGTAGGCTTCCACTGTCCGGGGGGACTGTTCCACGACAACGGCAACCCGGGATTCGATAAACGCCAGCCGGGCCAGAAGATCCGCCTTCAGGCGTTCTCCTTCCACCGTGCGCATGTTCACAAACTTTGCCACCGCTTCATCCGCAACTGTTTTGACCGCGCTCCAGATGGCTTCCTCATCCTCCGGTTCCTTGCTCACTGTGAATATATCGGCGAAACGGGAAACAGAACTCAAAGTCAGGTCATCCTGCAGATGAAATTCATGACCGAGATCACGCAGCGACCGCACATATGCGCCCGCCAGCTCGCGGTTGATTTCCACACTGACATTTCCGGCGTCGAAAGACTGGAGGGTAACGCCGACCTCCACCTTGCCGCGCGAAATCAAGCTTTGTATATAGCTTTTCAATTTTTCTTCCACATAGCCGTACATGCGCGGCACCCTTGCCGAAAATTCAAAAAAACGGTGATTGACCGACTTTATCTCTACGGTAATATCACGGCCGTCAATCTGCCGCTGGGCGCGCCCGTAGCCCGTCATACTTCTGATCATGCGCGTTACCGCCTTTATCATTTTTCCCCGGCAAAGGCCGGGAATTCCGCTGTTCTATATCTTCTTATTTTATATGAAATCTGCCGTTTTGTCAATTTCTGCATTGTAAATCCAGGCCATACGGTCTATGAATCAAAGACATACGCACATCCGGGGTAGGAAAAGTCCCTCACCCGTCAGGTGAGGGACTGAAAAAATTCAAATTTAAGCCGGATGGACTTTATTTTCCTTGTCGGCGTGTTTTCCGTCGACACCGTATTTTCGATTCTTGCGGGATTCGAAGAATTTCGGCGCCACCTGCGGGAACATCGCCATCGTCAGCACGTCCTCGTCCTGTTCAAGGTATTCCTGCGGGAATTCCGCACGGAACTTATCCAGTTCCGGAGCAATCAGGTCTGCCGGGCGGCAGTCGATCGGCTGTTCGTCGCCAAGGATCTGTTTGCGGAATTCCGGAGAAATCGGGGCGGGCGTTCTGCCGTACTCCCCTTTGACCAGGCCGCGGAACTCCTTGGTGACCATCTTGTAGCGTTCGCCCATGATCACGTTGAACACCGCCTGGGTACCGACGATCTGGGAGGTCGGGGTGACCAGCGGAGGATAGCCGGAATCCTTGCGGACGTTGGGGATTTCCTTCAGCACATCCTCAAACTGGTCTTCCTTGCCAGCCTGCTTGAGCTGGGAGACCAGGTTGGACAGCATGCCGCCGGGGACCTGATAAAGCAGGGTGTTGGCGTCCACGCCCATGACCTTTGGCGAGAGCAGCCCGTTGTCCAGATACTTCTGGCGCAGCTTGGCAAAGTGCGCACGGACAACATCCAGTTTTTTAAGGTCAAGCCCGGTATCGTACGGGGTCCCCTGCAGAGCGGCAACCATCGACTCCGTCGCCGGATGAGAAGTACCCAACGCCAGAGGGGACATCGCGGTGTCGATGATATCGACGCCAGCCTCAATCGCCTTCAGGCAGGACATGGAGGCCAGGCCCGAGGTGTAGTGGGTGTGCAGGTTAACCGGAATTTTCAGCTGGCTCTTCAGCGCGGTTACCAGTTCGGTGGCAACCGTAGGATTGATGAGCCCCGCCATATCCTTAATGCAGATGGAATCCGCCCCGGCGCTTTCCAGCTGTTTGGCATAGTTGACGAAATAGTCCACATTATGCACCGGGCTGGTGGTATAGGAGATCGCCGCCTGCATGTGGGCACCCATCTTTTTGGTCGCTTTAATTGCGGTTTCGAGATTGCGGATATCGTTCAGCGCATCAAAGATACGAATGATATCGATTCCGTTGTCAACCGATTTCTGAACAAAATATTCAACCGCGTCATCCGCGTAATGGCGGTAACCGAGCATATTCTGCCCGCGGAACAGCATCTGCAGCTTGGTGTTCGGC
>JAEXAZ010000087.1 GCA_023394255.1 Bacillota bacterium
GCAGCACAACAACCCATTCCAGGATTAATACGCCGTAAACCATCCACACGGGAGGCATGGCGGACGGGTCAATCAGGCTGTGCGCCGTCCACATGGTGACGAGCGTGAACAGCACCCAGATAATCTGGAACACCGTTTTCAGCTTGCCCCATCTGTCGGCGGCAATCACCCTGCCGTGCTCGGCGGCGATCAGCCGCACGGAAGTCACCAGGAATTCCCGCGCCAAAATGATAAATACCGCCAGAGAGGTTGCCCATCCGATTCCCACAAAAAATACCATAGCGGAGCAGACCAGCAGCTTATCGGCCAGCGGGTCCATCAGTTTGCCGAAATCCGTTACCAAATGGTCCCTCCGGGCGATATGCCCGTCGAGATAATCCGTAAAGGAAGCCGCGGCAAATATCACGGCGGCCCACAGGTAGTTATGCGGTATAGTGTAAAACATCACAAAAACCAGAAACACCGGGATCAACGCCATCCTCAGCACGGTGAGCTTATTCGGTAAATTCATATTACTCCAGCGCCTTTCCTGCCAGATCATATTCTTCCGTACCGGTGATCTCCACCTCTACATAATCACCGATACACGGGTTTTTGCTGCTTGTAAAATAAACCCTGGTATCAATATCGGGGGCATCCATATAGCTGCGCCCATAATAAACATTTCTTTCATGCCCTTCCACGGCGACCGTCAGGACACGCCCGATCTGGCTTTGATTAAAGGCCTCCACAACGGGATATTGCGCCTCCATGACCAGATCCGCGCGGCGGCGTTTGACCTCCTCGTCGATTTGGCCGTCCATCTCATAGGCCGGCGTGTCCTCCTCACAGGAATAAGCGAAGCATCCCAGACGCTCAAATTTGACTTTTCTGATAAATTCGATCATCTCGGCAAAGTCCTCTTCGCTTTCCGTCGGGAACCCGGTGATCATCGTCGTTCTGAGCACGACGCCGGGAATTTTTTCCCGGATCTTTCCCATCAGGCGCTCCAGGCCTTGCGCGTCGCCGCGCCGGTTCATCAGCCTGAGCACGCGCCCGCTGACATGCTGAATGGGGATATCCATGTATTTGACAATCTTTTCTTCTTTCGCCATCACATCCAGCAGGCGGTCGGTGATACGGTCCGGATAGCAATACAGCACACGGACCCATTTGATCCCGTCAATTTCGCACAGCGCTTCCAGAAGCTCCGGCAGCGCCAGCCTGCCGTATAGATCTTCCCCATAGCGCGTCGTGTCCTGCGCGACAACATCCAACTCGGTAACCCCGCGCGCCGCCAGCCTTTTCGCCTCCTCCACAATCTGCCCGACGGGGCGTGAACGGAAACTGCCGCGGATCAGCGGAATCGCACAGTAGGAGCATCGGTTGTCGCAGCCGTCCGCCACCTTCAGGTAAGCGTAAAACGGCTGGTTGGCAAGAATCCGTTCCCCCTCCAGCGGCAAGGCATTCTTTTCACCGAACGCCACGGTCTTTTTGCCATGGAGCGCGGCGTCAATGGCCTCGGCAATCTCCGCGTTTCTGCCGATGCCGAGCACGACGTCCGCTTCCGGAATCTCTCCGGCCACCTGGTCGCGGTAGCGTTCGGCAAGACAGCCGGTAACCGCGACCACCTTGATTTTCCCCTCGTTTTTCATCTGACAGAACTCGAGGATATTCTCGATGCTCTCTTTTTTCGCGTCCTCGATAAATCCGCAGGTATTGATAATTACCACGTCGCACTGTTCCGGATTTACGCAGATTTCATAACCGCCTTTCACCACGAGCGCAAGCAGCAGTTCCGCGTCCACCTGATTTTTTGAACAGCCGAGGGAAACCATTCCAACTTTGATTGCCATTATCTTCTCCAATTCATATCCTTACTATTCTTTTATGCGCAAAACTCTGCGAATATCCTCGGTACGATAACCCATTCGCACCATTGCAGAAAATGCGCGCCTTCTTGCCTTTTCGTCTTCCCACGCCGCCGGATACTTTTTCTCCAGCAGTTCCCGCATCCGCTCCTCCGGGTTGTCCTCCAGCAGAGAAACCGCGTAGCTGATCTGTTCTTCGGACAGTCCGCGGCGGCGCATCTCCTGCCTGATCCGCAAAACGCCAAACCGTTTGCGCTGCGAAAGGTCCCGGGCAAACCGGACTGCGTAATCATCGTCGTCAAGCAAGCCCAGTTCTTCCATCCTGCAAACTGCCCGCTGTGCCGCGTCGTCCTGCACATGCTGCTTCAGCCGGTCTTCGAGCTGATGCGTGGTGTATTCCTTATAAGAAAGCAGCGTGAGCGCCTTTTCCTTCGCTTTTTTCAGTTCCGTCTCCGCTTCCAGTGCTCGAAGGGCGTCCTCGTCAAGCTCGCTGCCCACGCAAAGCCCCATCGACGCGAACGTATCGGGATGCACGCTGAACAGAAACTCGCCGTCCGCAAACAGCGCAATCCTGCCCTGCCTTGTTTTTTTGAAGTCGGTGATCCGCATGGTCAGTCGTCCGCTTCAACGTCAATATTGACCGACGGCGCGGACGCGGTTTCCTCTTTCAGCGCGGAACCGACTTTCACCGGCTTTTTCCCGGCTCCCGCCTTCGGCGACTTGATCAGCTGATCGGCATTCGAACGGACCTTCGCCTCTACTTCCGCCGCGATTTCGGGGTTATCCTTTAAAAAGGTCTTTGCGTTATCCCGGCCCTGTCCCAAACGCACATCGCCGTAATTGAACCAGGTGCCGCTGCGGTTGATGATTTCCAGGCGGACAGCCAGATCAAGAATTTCCCCCACCTTGGAAATACCGGTGCCGTACATGATGTCAAATTCCGCCTCTTTGAAGGGCGGCGCCACCTTGTTTTTCACCACTTTGACGCGCGTGCGGTTGCCGATCATTTCGGTTCCGTTTTTCAGCGTTTCAATGCGCCGGACATCCAGCCGCACCGAAGCGTAAAACTTCAGCGCCCGCCCGCCGGGTGTCGTTTCAGGGTTCCCGTACATCACGCCGATCTTTTCACGCAGCTGGTTGATAAAAATCACAATGCAGTTGGATTTGCTGATCGCGCCGGTCAGCTTGCGCAGCGCCTGCGACATCAGCCTCGCCTGCAAACCCACATGGCTTTCGCCCATTTCGCCCTCAATTTCCGCTTTGGTTACCATAGCCGCGACCGAGTCGATGACCACAACGTCAATCGCGCCGGAACGCACCAGCGCCTCGGCGATTTCCAAAGTCTGTTCGCCGGTATCCGGCTGGGAAACCAGAAGGGAATCAATATCAACTCCAAGCGCCTGCGCGTAAACAGGGTCCAGAGCATGTTCCACATCGATAAAAACAGCGTCGCCGCCCGCTTTTTGCGCCTCCGCGACGACATGGAGAGCCACCGTCGTTTTACCGGAGCTTTCCGGTCCGAAGATTTCAATAATGCGCCCTTTGGGAACGCCGCCGATTCCAAGCGCCAGATCAAGAGACAGCGAACCGGTGGAAATCGACTCCACATTCAGCGTGCTGTTCTGTCCCAGCTTCATCACCGCGCCCTTGCCGAACTGTTTTTCAATCTGGCCGAGCGCCGTCTCCAATGCCTTTTGTTTGTCCTCCGACGTAAAGTTTGTTTTACGCTCAGTTACCGGGCCCGCTTTTTTATCCGCCATCGCTGATACCCTCCATATTCATCATGCATATCCGTATTATACATGGTTCGGGCGCAAAAAGCAAGCGAATTAGAACATTTGTTCTGATTGTTATCCGATTTTATTCGGCGCATTTTTGTGGCGGATCACACGAATTTCCGGGACCGCATAGAAAAGGAGGGGTCCCCCCCTCCTTTTCTGTCAGCGGCTGGTAGCGTTGCGGAACGCCTGCCTGGTCGCCTTAATTTCCGTAAGCGATTTGACAAGCACCTCCTCGGTTTTGAGCAGGCAGTTGTCGGAAAATTCCTGCGCGGCCTGACGGATCTCCCGCGACTTCATCTGTGCCTGGGAGAGGATCTCGGACGCCTTGGACTGCGCCGCCTTCACGACCTCTTCCTGCGAGACGAGGCTGCGCGCGCGTTCCTCGGCTTTCCGGACCACCTGTTCGGCCTCTTTCTTGGCGCTTTCTATAATATCGGTGCGGTCGGAAACGATCGCCTTGGCCTGCTTGATTTCCGCGGGGATATTCAGGCGGATGTCGTCAATCAGGTCTCTTACCTTATCAGCGTCCACAACACACCTTCCGCCGGAAAGCGGCAGGCTCCAGGAGCGGTCGAGCAGTTCGTCAATCACATCCAGTATTTCATCAATATTCATTACCATTCACTCCTCACTAGATGATCAGTTTATTTTGAATGTCCTCGTCGGGACACATACGCACCAAAATCGGTTTGAGCACCGAGCGGGGCACAAATCCGCTGATATCCCCGCCGTACTGCGCGATTTGCCGTACCAGGCTTGAGGAAAGATACATATTGTCGCTGCTGGGGGTCAGGAAGACGGTTTCGGCATAGGGCATCATTTTTTTATTGGCAAGCGCCATCTGGAATTCGTAGTCAAAGTCACTGACGGCCCGCAGGCCCTTTACGATGGCGCAGGCGGATTGCTGCCTGACATAATCCACCAGAAGCCCGTCAAACTTGTCCACCTCTACGTTTGGTATGTTCTCGCAGACAGTCTGGATCAACGCGACACGCTCATCCACCGAAAACACCGGATGCTTGACGGCGTTGGGCGCCACCACGACAATCACCCTGTCGAACAGCAGGCTGGCCCGGCGGATGATGTCTTCATGTCCATTGGTGATCGGGTCAAAGCTGCCGGGGCAGATTGCGATTCGCTCCATTCATTCTCCCTCTTCCTGCTGCTTTTTATAGGTGGTGATTTTGGCTTTGCCATACCGGTAGGTTTTCAAAACGCAAAAATCCCCCGCCCGTTCCGGCAAGGTTTCGCCGCGCTCGCTCTCGCAGACAATGATACCGCCGTCCTTCATCTTTTCCGCCAGCTTCGGCAGCACAGCCAAAATCAAGTCCTGCCCGTACGGCGGGTCGAGGAGGGCGATGTCAAACCGCTCCGATGTCCCCCCCAGAAATGCGGAGGCTTCCATGGCGGCCACGCGCGCTTTGGGCGACAGCCCGGTTGCGGCGAGATTGCGGCGGATGACTTCCTGCGCCTCGCGCGAGGTGTCCACAAAAATACAGGATTTCGCCCCGCGTGAAAGCGCCTCAATGCCCAGCTGTCCGCTGCCGGCAAACAGATCCAGCACGGCGGCCTGCTCCAGATCAAAATGAAGGATGCTGAAGATCGCTTCCTTTGCCATGTCGGAGGTCGGGCGGGTGGCGAGCCCTTCGGGCGCTTCCAGACGCGCGTTGCGCGCTGTTCCGGTAATTACTCTCATAGTTCTTCTCCTGGTTTTCTCTAAGGTTTTCCTGTTTATTTTATCCAGACAATTTGGAAAAACGCAGCGGAAACTGTAAAAAAGATTTTTAAAAAAGATTGCTGTAATGCCTCTATTATCCTTTTTTTGCGCCTTTTTGTCAATCTTCCCCATGCAGAAATTCATATAATTTCCTTGCCGCAGGCGTGGAAACTCCTTTCACCTGAGCCAGCTGCTCCGGGGAAGCCTCCCGGATGGCCTTTGCGGTTTTAAACTGCTTATAAATTTCTGCCGCCCTTGTTTTTCCGATTCCGGGGCATTGGGTCAGGGAAAGCTCAAACGAGCTCTTCTGATGCTTCGCCCTCGAAAAAGAGATGGAATAGCGGTGCACCTCATCCTGAATGGTAGATACCAAAGTAAATGCGCTGCGATGGGAAGAGATGGCGATCTCTCCGCCGGTACGCGCAATCGCGCGCGTCCTGTGTTTGTCATCCTTGACCATGCCAAAAACCGGCAGATGGATCCCCATCTGCGCAAGCATGGGCACAATGGTGGAAACATGCCCCTTTCCGCCGTCCAGCAAAATCAGATCGGGCAGGCGGTCGAACGCCTCGTCCTGCTGCTCCGGGTCCAGATAACGCTGGAACCGCCTTTGAAGCACCTCGCTCATACTTGCGTAATCGTCGGTGCCGGCGACTGTTTTAATATTGAATTTGCGGTAGCATTTACGCAGGGGCCGCCCGTTTTCAAAAACCACCATACCGGCCACAACCGTTTCCGAGCCGATATTGGAGATATCATAGGATTCGATATAGACAGGCGGTTTTTCCAGCCCGAGCAGGCGCGCCAGTTCATCCAGCGCGGCTACTTCGCGGCCGGTACGCTGGGATTTCTGGGAAAGGCGCTCCGCGGCGTTCTTTTTCGCCATCTCTACCAGCTTCAGCTGTTCTCCGCGCTGCGGGATGCGCACCTCCACCTTGGTTCCGGCCTGCTCGGAGAGCAGGCGGGATGCAATTTCGATATCCTCGATGCCTCCGTCCAGCTGGATCTTTTTGGGGATGTCCTGTCTGGTCGTATAATAGCGCAGCAGGAATTCCAGCCTCGCCGCGTCCAGATCGTCCACAGCCCCCAGCAGGAAATCCTGCTTGTCCACCAGCCGCTCCCCCCGGAATTTCAGCACCACCGCGCAGGTGTCGCTGTCGCTTCTCTGCAGCGCGATGACGTCCTGGTTGGCAACGCTGGTGAAAACCACCTTCTGGGACTCGTTGATGCGGCTGATGGCGCGGATGCGGTCACGAAGCTGCGCCGCTTTTTCAAACTGCATCGATTCCGCGTATTCCGCCATGCGGCGGTTCAGCAGTTCAATGCTCTGCGCGCTGCCGCCTTTGATGTATTCCCGCGCCTGTTCGATAATCTCATCATACTCGGCTTTTGAAATTTTTCCGCGGCAGACCCCCATGCAGCGTTTTATATGAAAATTAAGGCAGGGCCGCCCCTTGCCGAATTCCTGCGGGAATTTCCGGTTGCAGGTCGGCAGCATAAACGCGCGGTTCACCTCGTCCACAGTCTCGCTGACCACAAACGAAGAGATGTACGGGCCGATATATTCCGCGTCATCATCACGCTGGAAGGTCTGCCGGATGCGGCTGAATTCCCTGGGGGCAATTTTGATATAGGAATACCCCTTGTCATCCTTCAGCAGAATATTATATTTCGGAGTATGCAGCTTGATCATGCTGCACTCCAGCACCAGCGCCTCAAACTCACTGTCGGTCACGATATAGTCAAAATCATAAACATGGCTGACCATCTGATAGACCTTCGGCAGATGCTTTTCCACCGCACGGAAATAGCTGCTGACGCGGTTTTTCAGGGCTTTCGCCTTGCCGATATAGATGATGTCGCCCGCTTTGTTTTTCATGATATAGACGCCGGGCAGCAGCGGCAGCTTATGCGCCTTTTCCGCCAAAAACGGCAGACGCGGATTGTCCATTGTTTTACACACCTCCGATGTCAAAGGCTATGTTTTGAAAAAACGAAAAGATGCACCGCCTGATAATCAAACGGTGCATCCTGACTTGAAAGCGCAAAAACTACTCAGTGAAGCCGGATTCCACAAGCTTTACAAGGCCGTCAACCGCAGCTTGCTCATCGGAACCATCTGCGATAATCCGGATATTTGTGCCACCGACAATGCCCAGCGAAAGAACGCCCAAAAGGCTCTTCGCATTGACACGGCGTTCCTCTTTTTCCACCCAGATAGAGGATTTGTATTCATTGGCCTTCTGAATGAAAAATGTTGCAGGACGTGCATGCAGACCAACTTGATTCTGTACGGCGACTTCTTTCACAAACATTTTGATACGCTCCTATTTCTATAAAATCACGCAATTGTTTTCAAACCATGGTACTATTATAAGCGGATTCCCGGAAAGCGTCAACGTTTTTTAGGACAGATTTCCGTTTTGCGATTTTTTTCTGCTTGTTTCCCATATCATTGAAAGGCTATTCCGCTGCAATTGTGCAGGATAACTATAAAGTTTTCAACAATTACAGCAACATATCTGTATTCATCGCATGAAACCCTTTAAAAAGCCGAAAATCCCGCCGCAATTGCATGCAGCAACGGCTTCATCATCTCATAAATTACCGGGACCAGCAATGCCGGTAATAAATTCGCCGTGCGAATGGTCGTAAACTCCAAAAAATTAATACCGATGCACAGCACAATGGTATAGCCCACCATGCAGATGCCGCCGAGCAGCGAATCGGAGATCAGCGGAGACAAGACGCCGGCGAACAAGGTAATGGCTCCCTGATAGAGCACAACCGGGATAAAGGAGAAGATCACTCCGAAACCCAGCGTAGAACCCAGAATGACCGAGCAGATAAAGTCCAGCATGGTTTTGACAAACAAAATGCTGCTGTCACCCGAAAGCCCGTCCGCCAGCGATCCGACGATTGCCATTGCGCCGACGCAAAAAACCAGCGACGCATTGATAAATCCTTTGGCAAACCCTTCTTTGCCGAATTTCCGCTCAATCCATCTGCCGCCCCGCACAAGTTTTCCGTCAAGATCCCAGCATTCGCCGAGCACGCCTCCGAGCACTACGCTGGCAATCAGCAGCAGGGACCCGGAAGCGGACAACTTTCCGTCGCTTCCAACGGTGATCATGGCCGTGATCACTCCGTTCAGCCCGACAACCAGTACCGAAAGCCCCAGCAGCTTCATCGCGGTCTGCTCCACCTTTTCCGGCAGTCCGCGCCGTATCAGCAGACCGATCAGGCCGCCCAGTACGATGCCAATCGCATTTACAACCGTTCCCACGCCATAATTCCCCTTTCAAGATGTCAATTCACAGCGAACGGCAAAGGTCAGGGTTCTTTCCCCGTTTGTTCCGTCCAGCCGATGGTCCGCAGATACCACTTGTCCTTTTCATTGAGCGCCGCCTTTTCCAGCAGTTCCGGCCTTTTTTCAAACGTGGTTTTTAAGGACATTTCCCGGCGCCACCGCGCAATTGCGGCGTGGTTGCCGTTTGTGATGATTTCGGGGACCGCGACGCCGTGCCAGACTGCCGGTTTGGTATACTGGGGATACTCCAGCAGGCCGTCCCAATGGCTCTCCTCGGTGAAACAGCTTTCATCCGCCAGAACGCCGGGACAAAGCCGCCCCACGCAGTCGGCCAGTACCAGCGCCCCCAGTTCGCCGCCTGTCAGGACATAATCGCCGATGGAAATTTCCTCATCCACAATTTCATCGATCACCCGCTGGTCAACGCCCTCATAATGCCCGCACATGATGTACAGGTGTTCCATCTGCGAAAGCTCTTTTGCGCGTTCCTGCGTCAGGGTTTTCCCCTGCGGCGTCATGTAAATCACATGCGGCCTTCCGCCGCGCCGGGCACAGGCGGCCTCCCAGGTGCGGTACATCGGGTCCGCCTGCATCAGCATCCCTTTCCCCGGCCCGTACGGGGTATCGTCCACATTGCGGTGCTTGTCCGCCGTG
>JAEXAZ010000090.1 GCA_023394255.1 Bacillota bacterium
AGATGTAGGTGCCCAGTGTACGGGTCTTGATGGTGAACACAGAATCACCGTCATCATTTTCACCAGCAGTGAATTTCTCGGTCACGTCAACCAGAGCGCCGTCAACCACTTCGTAGATCACGATATCTTCAACAGCAACGGTCTCTTCGCCATCTTCATCAACGAACGGATTGTAGAGTTCGAGAACCGGACGGCTGGTGGAAGAGATGGTCGGAGTGCCAACAAAAGAGAAGAAGAACGCATCGGTGCCGGCAAAGTTCTCGGCATAATCAGCATTGTCCCACTTGGTGGAAAGTTTCGGATAGTATTTGTTGACATCGGAATCGCCTTCGAAGGTCAGTCTGGCAATGGTGTCATTCTCGTCTTCCCAGGTTACTTCGTTGTCGTCGTTCTTGATCGGTTTTGCAACCCAGCCACTTGTGCCGGCAGTCCAATCTCTGTCAGACTTCTCGACACTATTGGAAACGTAGAATTTTTCAAGCTCAACAGTGAATTTATCGCCGTTTGCATACTCGATATCATCACCTGTTGCTTCTTCACCAGCAGTATCCATGTCATATTTGGCGGTGAAAGTAACAGAAGGAGTGATCTTGAATTCGGTATCGGTCATGTCCTCATTCAGCTCAATCTTGATAACATTTTCACGGCCGTCTTTATCGGTCTCGCCTTCTGCGCTCGCAATAACATCTTTTTCCACAACAGAGATCTTTTTGATGATCTTAGTGTCATCGTCGCCCTTATCGGTCTTGGACTTAAACATATCCTCATCTAGCAACAATGCGCCAGCGGGGATGTCTTCAATTTCATCAAGATCAATATAAAAAGTCGTATCGGGTTGGATTTCGTTTTTAGTCATGACCTCTTTGTCATCATTGTAGACAGCACCACCTGCAACAGTTGCGGTCTTGGTTACATCTTCAGCCGCAAATGCAGAAAAGCTAGCCATGGAAGCAACGGTTGCAACCGTCAGAAGGGAAGCAATCAGCTTTTTCATTGGGAATCTCCTCCTAATAATTTAAAATCAGTTTTATTCGAGGGAACTACTCTCCAGATCTTCCCTCGCTTGCAACCAGTATATCCCATCCGCGGCGGCTTGTCAATCACTTTTGTCATAGTTTTGTAACTTTTTGTTACCGCTTTGTAACTTAATTTGCAAAAAATGGAAATTCCTGCCGATTGTCAGCGTTTGAGCCGCGCCCCCTCGGCAAAACAGGAAAACCGCGCGTTGTAACGGTAGGCCACCTTGGCATACGGCAAGCCGCTGCGGTTTTTGAGCATCACCAGTTCCACCGCCCTCGGGGACGCCGCTTTCGCCGCGTTGACGTCAAAGCCCGGCTCCCCCGCCCCCGCCAGCTGCAGGCCCAGCAGGACGTCGGAGGAATATTCCACCGCGCCGCTCTCCTTGAACGCCTCCATCGAAACGGCGTTGCGGTAGTTCTCTCGGTTGAAACTGGAAACCGCAAACACCGGCACGTCAAAATCGCGGCTGATGCGCTTGAGCTCCACCACCGCGCGGTCGGTGTTCTGCTTGTCGGTGGCGCGCCGATCGTCGGGCTGCAAAATCTGCAGATAGTCCACGACCACCACCGGCTTGCGCCCCCGCAGGCGGATGTGCTCATGCACCGCCCGCCGGATTTCCTGCACGCCGATATCCGCGATGCCCTCCCGGATGAACAGCCCCTCCCCCGCTTTCCGGTAGGCCGCCACCGCGCTTTCAAACAGCGCTTTCTGCGCGCTTCCTTCTTCCAGTCCGCCACGCAAAACCTGCCGCATCGTCAGCGCGTCGGACCGCTCCGCGGTCGGGTCCAGCAGGTAGCTGGTGCGCGATATGCTCTTCGCCATCAGTTCCATTCGGCTCATTTCCAGCGAAAAATACAGCACGTCCGTTTCCTGCTCCGCTATGTAGTCCGCAATCTGGAGCACAAACGACGTCTTTCCCAGCGACGAAATCGCTCCTATTATATAGAGCCCCGCGTACAGGCCGCCGTCCAGCAGGGCGTCCAGTTCGTAAAAGCCCGTCGAATACGCGCACCGGCTCGCGCGGCGCGCCGCCCAGTCCAGCAGGCTTTCCACCGCGTTCGCCGTATTCGTGCGCTCATACTGGTAACGGTCGGCGTTTACCGCGCGTTCCAGGCAGGCCCGCAGCGCGTCCCTGTCTTTCACAAGCAGTTCGTTCAGGTCTTTGGCTTCCTTCGGCAGCTCCAGCGTCCGGCATTCCAGCCCCAGCGCCGCCAGCCCTGCCGCAAGTTCCTCATTCATCCGGCGTCCCGCTTCGTCGGCGTCGCCCGCCGCCAAAAAGGTGTAACTGTTCGCCGCCGCCGGGTTCGCTTCGCACAGCGCCAGAAATTTGCGCACATTCGAGACGCCGCAGAGCGCCATCGCCTGAAATCCGCATTCCTCCGCCGAGAGCGCGTCGAATACCGCTTCGGTTACGAACAGCGCGCCCCCCTTTCCCTCGCCGGAAAGGTAGTCTGCGCCAAACACATCCATCGCGCCCGCGCTGTTTTTATAGCGCGGCTGGAGATTCTCGGAGATGGCGCGCGCACAGTAGCAGGTGCATCTTCCCGCCGTGAAAATCGGCAGGACCGCACGCCCGCCGCTTTCATATAGGCGGTACCGTTCGCAAAGTTCCCGCGACAATCCCCGTTTTGCAAAGTATGCGCCGCCCACGCCGTTTTTCACAATTTCCACTTCTACCTGCGCGGTAAAATCGGCGGCGGGTTCCTTGGGCTCCCGCCGCGCGGCCTTTCGCTCTATTACGAAATCGGATGGTTTTTCACTTTTCCCGAACTCTTCCGGAAACGGTTTCCCGAAAATTTCGCACGCCTGTTTTACCTGCCGCGGAAAGCTGTCGCATTCCGGGTAGTCCATCCGGATGACATCGAACAAGTCATAGCTGACGCCACAGGAAAAACAGTGAAGCGTACAGTTCTGACGGTTATAGGACATACTTGGGTTTAAATCCTCGTGTGCCGGATTAATACAACGGATCATGCGGTTGCGCTTGCCTCCGATCAGGATGCGCTTTTGCGCCATATACTCCGGCAGGAGCTGTTTCAATTCTTCGACGAGGTGCTCTTTGTTTTTCATGCTTGCTCTCTCCTCTTGGTTCAGAATAACACGGATCGATTCTATTCACAAGTCTATAAACGAATCTATTCGCGATTCTATTCATAACTATATTTACGATTCTAATGGTACTGATTTCTTGAGTG
The DNA here is from genome assembly GCA_023394255.1 of Bacillota bacterium. Classification (GTDB taxonomy): domain Bacteria; phylum Bacillota; class Clostridia; order Oscillospirales; family Ruminococcaceae; genus Anaerotruncus. The sequence continues at coordinate 3,216 of JAEXAZ010000090.1, forward strand.
CCTGTCCCTGTTTTGACAACTTTTGCATATGTGCAGTAATATAATGGGCTTTGCAATTATAATAAGCCATTTAATATATAATGCACTATATATTAGTTAATATATTAATTATTGCATTTATTATGTATTAGTTTATATATTAGACATTACATCATTTTTTATAGTATTTAATGTATTATACAATTTTTTTTATAATATTATATTGAATAAGATAATTATGATATAAAACAATCAATCATATAATATATATATCATTCTATTCATTATCATGTTTTTTTGTATATTCGTTTACTTACAAATTATGATATGATATAATAAAACAAATAATAAATTAATCAGCATACTCGTCAACATATGGGAGGTTATCAAATGGGAAAGATCATCACATTTGGAACATTAAAAGGCGGAGTGGGGAAGACCATGCTCTGCTTCAACATCGGCGGCATTCTTTCTCAGCTGGGCAACAGAGTGCTTGTCATCGACAGTGACCTTCAGGGCAACCTGACCAACAATATGGGAATTGACCGCACCAGTGAAAACCTTTGTACAACCTATGACATTTACAGCATCGACACGGACCCTCCCGAACCGGAACGTCTGATTTTTAAAAGGCCCATCGACCGTCTTCCAGAATTGGATATGATTGCCGGCTCCATCTTTTTACATAAAGCGGAACTCAAAATTGCTTCTGTAGCAGGGCGCGAGCAGATTCTCTCTAATTACCTTTCTGACCATAAGGATTTTTTCAATCAATACGACCACATTCTGATCGACACGAATCCCAGCATGTCGATTGTCAACCAGAATGCCTTTCTGGTTTCAGACGCCATTCTTTTGGTAAGTGACGTATCCATGAATGCAATTGAGGGGGCCCAACTGTTTATCGCGCTTTGGGAAGACGCGCGCCGAAGGCTGCGCAGGGAGGACAACATCAGAGGCTTTATCGTCAACGACTATGACGCCAGAAACCGCCTTTCCAGCGACTTTCTCGAATATCTGCGCACCTCCCCGGACACCGCCGACCTGCGGGAGATTTTGTTTGACACAATCATTCCGCGCAACGTAAAGATTACTGAAAGCGAACTTGCAGCCATCCCAATCTCACTTTATGACATCCGTTCCAAAGGGTGCGACGCGATTGCGTCACTAGTCGACGAAATGCTCGCAAAAAAAATTGTATAATAACAGGTATTGATCATTACGAATAGCGAATAGATTCGCTATTACATCCATGAATAGACATTTCGCGTAAGTTTTATAAGATACTGCATCAAGGAGGATACACTCATGGCCAACAAATTTACAAAAAGCGTTCTTGAACGCCAGGCAAAAGAAGCAAAGGAAACGAAACTGCATGCGCATACAGCTGAATTTTCACCATCGGAACCAGAAGAGCGCATAACAGAAACGTCTGTTGCATCTGCTATTGAATCAGAACCTCAAAATCCTGCCATACAGCCACCGCCAAAAGCATCGGGAAACAATACCCCCAAAAGACAAGCGAAAGCAGCCGTATCCGGACAGATCGATTTATCCGCATTTATCATCCGAGATAACGAGCGCAGCGCCAAAAACAAAACATTTTATCTGGATGCCGCAGTAATCGATGCTATTAAATCCGCGGCGGCAGCCCAAAAAGTAACTGACAGCAAGCTGGTAAACGATATTTTGAAAAAAATCCTTGGCGTACAATAGAAAGCCAATCTACTTTACATACAAACAGAGCTTTTTACGGTACCAACTAACCGAAACTGGGTACCAACCTTATAAATATCATAAAACAATAGATCTCTCTTTCATTTTTGAAGCCGTTCTGTCTTTTACAGGGTATAATTACGGAAAAAAACGTTCACCAATTTTATAAAAAGAAAATGGTGAACAAGCCAACAGATCACTAACCGAAACTGAGTACCTTTTTTAAAAAAATCAATTTACAATCGAATCTCTCCAATTTTAGCCGATTTTCTACTCCTAACAAAGAATTACAATCTATGAGAAAATATCATTCTCTGTAAAGAATATCCCTTTACAAGCTTAAATAATCCCTTCCATCAAAACAAATAAATTAATACGCTTAAGGCTGAGCTAAAAAAGTACTAACCGAAATTGGGTACCATCTTATCTCTTACCCTGCGAAAAACCTGTCCAGCCGTCCTATTTTGCTGTTTTTCACTTATTTTCTTAACAGCTGAAAACATGCAAAACCGGCATTTTATAAGATACACATCTGCAATTGATAAAAAAAGGGTCCCGCTCAAAAATAAGGTCCACAACTAACCGAAACTGGGTACCTAAAAGTTTTTCAATAAAAAAATCCCCTTTCCCCGCACATTTTTCAACTATTATCATAACATAATCAATCAAAATCATGACTAACCTAAAATGCCAATTATACCAACCAAAAATTGCTACCTTTCAATCCGAAACTGCCTACCCAGCCAACCGAAACTGTCTACCAAAAAAAGGAGAGAAAAAACCTATAAACACCCAATACTACTTAATTTAGTAGCATAAAATAAACAGTACACAAGATACTGTATGTACTGTATGTCATATAAGTACTAAATAAAAGGTTTTCGAAAAACCCGGAAACCTTTTATTTTATGATAAAATCCCTTTAAAAGAATAAGCAATACCTAGATTTATAAAAACCAGTTGAATAAATCATGATCTATGCTATAATAAAAAACTAAAGTATTTACTGTCATAATGGGCTTTACACAACTACAAAATTAAAGCAGGTGAAAAAATGGAATCCAACAGCCTGGCATGGCTGTTGCTTTGTATTGGGTTGCTCAGCTTCGCCGCGGCTGCCGCAGCCCTCATTGCAGTGCTACATATGCAACGAAAACAACCGGATATACGGGCCTTTTACGCGGAGATTAACCGCATAAGAGAAGATCTGTTAACGGAAGTAAGACAAACAAGGCAGGAAAATAGCCAGACTATTTCCAGGACAGTCGCTTCGTTGGGGCAGTCG
>JAEXAZ010000162.1 GCA_023394255.1 Bacillota bacterium
GGCCTATCTGCTGGGCGGCATCTTCACCCTCCTGCTGCCGTTGGCGGTTCTGATCGTCGGCGTTGCGATCTGGCTGCACAGGCGCCACCTGTGAGTTCGGAGGGCCATATGAAAAAGCAACTGATTCTGTTACTGGTTTGCGCCCTGCTTGCGGCGGGGCTGGGCGGTGTGCTGTGGTTCCTGAACGGCTATACGCCAGATCAGGCGGAACAGAGCAGTGCCGCCGCGCAGGGCAGCACCCCCCTGCTGCAAAAGAAGGCAAGCGAACTGGCCTCCATCACCGTCACGAATGAGGCGGGAGGCTTTGCCGTAACCTTTTCCGACGGCGGTTACCGTGTCGCGGGACTGGACGACTCCATTCCGCTTGCAAAAAGCAGGGTGGAGAGTATGCGCAGCGCGATGCTGAATGTGCAGGCGGCCACGGTCATTGGGCAGGTTTCCAACCTTGTGGACTTCGGGTTGGATCACCCGCGCGCCGCCGTAAAAGCGGACTATACGGACGGAACCGCCTTCACGCTCGATATCGGCGCCGGCGCGCCTGCCAATAAAGGAATCTACTGCAAGACCGGGGACGGAACCGTTTATGTTGTTGCGGCAGCTCAGGTGGAAAATTTCCTCAGCGGCCTGACCGATCTGGTCGATACCACGGTTACGGAACTGCCGGAATCGTCCGGTTCCGCGGGGGCGCGGGTTCAAGAAGTGACGTTTGCCGGCCCGGCGCATAAGCAGCCGGTGTCCATGGAACGTAAACAGGATTCCTCGGCGGTCGAGGTTTACCGGATGGGTTCGCCGGGGCAGGGAAGCGTAGGTTCCGAAAAGGAACAGATGATTGCCGATCTGCTCGAAATCAAAGCGGAACGGGCGGCTGCGGTCAATCCCGGAGCGGACCAGCTGGAATCTTTCGGGCTTGCAAAACCGTATTCCACTGCGGAATTTACTTATGACAATAACGGAACGGAAGAGAGCTGCCTGCTTCTGGCAAGCGCCCCTTCGGGCGGAACCGTTTATCTGATGCGGGAGGGCAGGCCGGTCGTTTACCAGATCGCCGCGGACAGCCTGCCCTGGCTGGAGATGAACTACGGCGATTTTGTCAGTACGAAACTGCCGGCACCCAATTTGGAAGACCTGCAGTCGGTTTCCGTTGCGACGCCGGATAAACAGGTGACTTTTGAGCTTACCGGCGAACAGGACAGCCTGCAAGTAACCGGCGGCGGGGAACCGGTGGATACCGGGCGGTTCCGGAGTTACTACCAGTCCCTCACAGGCGTACCGGCGGACGCCTACACGGAGGACACACCCGCTTCCGAAACGCCGCTTCTGGCTGTTGCCTATACCTACCGCGACAGTTCCGCACCGGCAAAAACCGTACAGTATTTTGCGGGCCCGGCCCGCCGGGCGATCCTGCAAACGAATCACGGCGACCGGTTTTTGATCCGCGAAAAATTTCTGGAGACGCTGACCGCGAATACGCAGGCGATCCTGTCGGGCGGAGAAATCGAGCCATTGGGCTGATTGCGGACAAGGCGGCTTCCCGCACTGAGGAAAGCCGCCTTGTTTTTAAAAGTTATTCCGACAACAGCCCGACGAGACGCAGCAGCAGTTCCGGCGCTTTTCCGAAAGAATACGCGAGATCTACCCGCTCGGTAAATTTATGAGGGTCCCGCCCGAGCGGCCCGAAATTGATGAACGGGATGTCCAGCGCGCGGATTTCTTCCAAAGGCACCGAATAGCGCGCTCCCCAGACCGGGAAGCTTTCGCGCAGCGCGGCTGTGTCCACATCACCGCGCAGGGAAAGGTAGGACATATCGGTCAGCCCGTTGAAGCAGTAGTCGACTGTGAAGGCCTCCCCGGAATCTTCCGCTTCCTTTGCCAACGCGCGGCATGCGCGGACGGTCGGGCTGTCCTCCTCAATAAACCCGCTGTGCGGATAATAGGGCGGGGCAAAACACAGGATGACCATGGGGTCGCGGTCGGGGCAGAAACTGTGCGCCTCCCGGATCATTTCCACTGTCAGCAGACGCAGGTCGGTTTCCGCCGACTGCTCAAGAAACCGCTCCATATGCGCGGTGAACGGTTTGCCGTGCGCCTGTTCGCAGAGCCGGAACAGATCACCGTACCGCATCACTTTTGGGGAAAACACATCCCGGCGGACAGCGCGCCCCAGCTTTTTTTCCGCCCCTGCGTGTTTTTCTTCGACCCGGCGCAGGGTATCGGCAAAAGCATCCCGCGCCGTCCGCTCCATCAGGCGAAGCAGCTGTTCGGGCGTGTGCGTGATCGTCATCACATTGTAATAGGCGTAGGCGGCGCAGGGGGTTTGCACGGAATAGGCCGTTTTGAGGTCGCTTTGCTTCAGGCAGGTGGGGGCGGGCGTATAGCAGTCCCGGTCGGAATCGATGAAATCAGCCGAAAGCTCCATACGCGCGGTAATTTCAGAAAGCAGCAGGTTGGGGTTTAACCCGCAGAACGGTTCCCCGACATGCGTCTCCTTTCCCGCGCAGTAAAAAAGGGGCATCAGCTTGCCCGCCGCGCCGACATGCATCTTTTTGACGGAGCCGCCCTGTTCGGGCGAGATATCCGGTTCGCCCACAAGGCAGCAGGTATAGGTCAGCCGGTTTGCTTCGCGGTAGCTTAAAAGCCGTTTCGCCGCCGAAAGCATCCCGACGGAGTTGCGTTCCTCGTCGGGCACCGAAACCATCAGCAGATTAACGCCGAGCTGTTCGGGGTGCTCCGAAAACCAGCGGAGCAGTTCCAAATCCGCGGCAATGCCCCATTTCATATCGCAGGTGCCGCGCCCAAACAGGAAGTTGCCGGATTCCAGATCCGCTTTTGCCTGCGCCGGCAGGCTGACTGCCCCGGTCTTTAAATAGCCGGTGTAGCGGGCGGGGTCGAACGCGAGCGCCTGCGCGGCGCCGTATTCCTCCACGCCGACCACATCAAAATGGCTGAGCAGCAAAACCGTTTTTGCCTGTTCCCGCCGGCAGCGCATCAACGCAAACAGATAGGTCCCGCCCTTCGGGTCGTTTTCAATGGGGAAACTGTCGATCTGCGACGGATGTTGCGCGAAATAGGGAATGCGCAGCAGCATCTCACGCAGCTTTTGTGGCATTGCGCGCTCACCGTCGCTGTCGCTGATGCTGGGAACCGCGCAAAGCTCCAAAAGAGTTTCCATAATCAGTTCTGAATTCAAGTCCTTCCCCCCTCAAGGCTTTCATTATAGCACCGATCGCTGATTTTGTATCGGAAACAGATGATTTTGTCGGAACCGGTTGACAAAACAGCAAACACGGCACATACTTTTGATAAAAGCCTGACCACACCAAGGAGGAGTAGCATGGGCCGCTATATCATGGCGCTTGACCAGGGGACGACCAGTTCCCGCGCGATCCTGTTTGACCGCGAACAAAATATCGTGGAACTGTCCCAGAAAGAATTGACCCAGTATTATCCCAAAGAGGGCTGGGTGGAACATGACCCTATGGAGATCTACTCGTCCCAATATGCGGTGATGATGGAGGTCATTGCGAAAAGCGGGGTGGATGTCCATGAAATCGCCGCAGTCGGGATTACCAATCAGCGGGAAACCACAATTGTCTGGGATAAGGCCACCGGCCGCCCGATTCATCCCGCGATCGTGTGGCAGTGCCGCCGCACGGCCGACCTTTGTGACGGCCTGAAAGCGCAGGGCTTGTCCGAATACATCCGCGAAACGACCGGCCTTCTGCCGGACGCCTATTTTTCCGCGACCAAAATCAAATGGATTCTCGACCTTGTGCCGGGGGCGCGTGAAAAAGCGAGGCGGGGGGAAATCCTGTTCGGAACGGTCGACAGCTGGCTGATCTGGAAGCTGACCGGAGGGGCGGCGCATGTCACCGACTACACCAACGCTTCCCGCACCATGCTCTATAACATTCACCGGCTGGACTGGGACGACCGGCTGCTGGAGGCGCTGGACATCCCCCGCGCAATGCTGCCCGAGGTGCGCAATTCCAGTGAAGTTTACGGGCATGTCCTGATCCAGAACACACTGGTCCCGATCGCGGGCATTGCGGGAGACCAGCAGGCTGCCCTGTTCGGGCAGACCTGCTTTTCAAAGGGGGAGGCCAAGAATACCTACGGAACCGGATGCTTTCTGCTGATGAATACGGGGGATACCCCCTGCAAAAGTGAAAACGGCCTTCTGACCACCATTGCCGTCGGCCTTGGAGGGAAGGTGCAGTATGCGCTGGAGGGCAGCGTCTTTGTGGGCGGTGCGGTAATCCAGTGGG
>JAEXAZ010000041.1 GCA_023394255.1 Bacillota bacterium
CGGCTTATTCAGGTGCCTCCGCCCTACGCGCGGGTGCTCTCCTTCAACCGTCGGGGGATGGAGCTGCTGTCGGATATCGGCGCTTCCGGGGAAATACCCGTTTCCCATTCGCTCGCCAAACTGGAACAGCTCGGCGGGACATGCGGGGAGTTTGCCCGGTTTGAGGCAAAATCCTCCGATCTGTACGTGCTGGGCCTGCCGGCTGTGCAGCCCTGCGGAAGCGACTACCGGCAAAAGATCACGATTCGTTAAATCGTAAACTTATTGCATAAAAATCATTTAACCATATTGATTTTTTTAGTATAATGTGCTATTATTTGATCAGGAGGAATGTCTCACAGCTTGTGATGCAAAGAACGGAGGTATTCATATGGCAGGTAATTCCATCACCATCGCGTCGCCTCTGAATCCGGTGCTGTCCATTACCGCGATTCCCGGGCATTTTGTAACCAGCCACTCCCACATCAATTATTACATTGATATCACCGAAATGAAACACAGCCATATGCTGGCGCGGGAAGCCGGCATGACCCTGGCGGACAATTTCGCCTATGAGAAGGTCGTGGACACCGTTGTCTGCATGGACGGCAGCGAGATCATCGGGGCGTTCCTCGCGCAGAAACTATCCAAAAACGACATGATTTCCATGAACAGCAGGAAAAATATTTTTGTCATCACACCCGAATTCAATACCAACGGGCAGATGATCTTCCGGGAAAATCTGGAGACCATGATCCGCGGCAAAAAAGTGCTGCTGCTGATCGCTTCGGTGACAACCGGCAAGACCATTCACCGCGTGCTTGAATGCATCCAGTATTACAGAGGGGAAGTGCAGGGCATCGCGGCGGTTTTCAGCGCGAAGGAGGAGCAGGAAGGCATCCGCATCCACCGGCTCTTTTCCTGGCAGGATATTCCCGACTACGAAACCCACTCCTACCGGGACTGCCCCCAGTGCCGCCAGGGAATCCCCATTGACGCGCTGGCCAACAGTTTTGGGTTTTCCCGGATTTAACCAATCATAACAGCATGCCCGCGGCAGAAGCCGCGGGCATTTCTTTTCGTCAGATCCCCATGATATTGACCAGTTCCACATCATCAATTGTTTTCTTCATCAGAAGGACATTTGCAAGCGCGTTCGCCGTATCCAGCGAGGTAAGGCACGGGATGGAAAGCTCCACCGCTTTCCGGCGCATCTGCACCGAATGGCGGATCGGCAGCCTGCCTTTGGCGGAGGTGGAGATGATATAATCCAGCTTTCCGCTTTCCACCAGATCCATCAGGTGCGGATGATCCTTATCCATCTTGCGCACCATATTGGCAGCGATCATATGCCGGTTGAGCAATGACGCGCACCCGGGCGTCGCGTAAATCGTAAAGCCCAGCTTTTCGAACTTCTCCGCGACATCCAGCATCTCCAGCTGGTCGGAATCCTTGACGGTAATCAGCACGTTGCCGCCCTCCTTCCGGCTGAGCTTATAGCCGGCCGCAGTCAGGCCCTTGAGCAGGGCTTCCCCGAAGGTTTTGGCAATCCCCAGCACTTCGCCGGTGGACTTCATTTCTGGCCCAAGCGCGGTATCGACATCGTGCAGCTTTTCAAAGCTGAATACCGGCACCTTCACCGCGACATAATCGCCCTCCGGGTACAGCCCGGAGCCGTAGCCCATGTCGCAGAGCTTATGGCCCAGCATCAGCTTGGTTGCGATATCCACCATCGGCACGCCGGTGACCTTGCTGATATAGGGAACCGTGCGGGAGGAACGCGGGTTGACTTCGATCACATAGACCTGGTTATCGTACACCACGTACTGGATATTTACCAGCCCGACTACCTTCAGCGCACGGGAAAGGCGCCCGGTATAATCGATCAGAGTTGCCTTGATGCGCTGGGAAAGGGTCTGCGCGGGATAGACGGAGATGGAGTCCCCGGAATGGACGCCGGCGCGCTCAATGTGCTCCATAATGCCGGGAATCAGATAATCCTGCCCGTCGCAGATCGCGTCGACCTCGATTTCCTTGCCCATCATGTATTTATCGATCAGCACGGGATTTTCAATGTTGTGGGTCAGGATGATTCCCATATATTCGGTTACATCCGCGTCGGAATAGGCGATAATCATGTTCTGCCCGCCCAGCACATAGGAAGGGCGCAGCAGCACCGGATAGCCCAGCTGGTTGGCGGCCGCGACCGCTTGTTCGCTGTTCATGACCGTATGCCCGGCGGGGCGGGGAATCCCGCATTTTTCCAGAACCTGGTCGAACCGCTCCCGGTCTTCGGCGGCGTCGACGCTGTCGGCACAGGTTCCCAGAATCCGCACGCCCTTTTCCTGCAAATGACGGGTCAGCTTGATGGCGGTCTGCCCGCCGAACTGCACCACAACCCCCCACGGTTTTTCCGTTTCCAGAATGCTGTCCACGTCTTCGGGCGTCAGCGGGTCGAAATAGAGCCGGTCGGAGGTGTCGAAGTCGGTGGAGACGGTTTCCGGGTTGTTGTTGGCGATGATCGCTTCATAGCCCTCTTCCTTCAGCGCCCAGACACAGTGCACCGAGCAGTAGTCGAATTCGATGCCCTGCCCGATCCGGATAGGCCCGGAACCAATGACCATGACCTTCTTCTTTCCGGTGGGGTGGCTCTCCAAGAATTCTTCCGCTTCATTTTCCTCGTCGAAGGTAGAATAAAAGTAGGGCGTTTCCGCGGCGAACTCGGCGGCGCAGGTATCCACCATCTTAAACGAGGCGTATTTTTTCAGCTGTGCATCCACCTTGCAGCCGGAAAGCCGCTCGATAGTCTTGTCGAGGAACCCGTACTGCTTTGCGAGCAGGTATTTTTTCTGATCCAGCCTGCCGCCGGACAGATAATCTTCCAGTTCGGCCAGATTTTTGAGCTTATTGGTAAACCACCGGTCAATTTTTGTAATTTCGAAAATTGTATCGGGCGACACGCCGCGTTTGAGCGCTTCAAATACCACAAAAATGCGCTCGTCGTCGCAGTTGTGCAGCAATTCCAGAATTTCATCGTCCGTTTTGTCTTTGAGCTTTTGATAGTCGAGCGTATCCAGCCCCAATTCAATCGACCGGACCGCCTTCATCATCGCCTGTTCAAACGAAGTCCCGATTGCCATCACTTCGCCGGTCGCCTTCATCTGGGTGCCGAGCGTGCGCTTTCCGTATACGAATTTGTCAAACGGCCACTTGGGGAATTTGACCACAATATAGTCCAGCGCCGGTTCAAAGCAGGCATAGGTCTTGCCGGTGACGGCATTTTTGATTTCATCCAGCGTATAGCCGATCGCGATTTTCGCCGCGACCTTTGCAATCGGGTAGCCGGTTGCCTTGGAAGCCAGCGCGGAGGAGCGCGAGACACGCGGGTTGACTTCGATCACCGCGTATTCAAAACTGTCCGGTTTTAAGGCGAGCTGGCAGTTGCAGCCCCCCTCGACGCCGAGGCTCTGCACAATGTTGATCGAAGCGGTGCGCAGCATCTGGTATTCTTTATCCGCCAGCGTCACGGCCGGCGCGACAACGATGCTGTCCCCCGTATGGACGCCCACCGGGTCAAGATTTTCCATGGAACAGACGGTGATAATATTGCCTTTGCTGTCGCGGATGACTTCAAATTCAATCTCTTTCCAGCCGGAGATGCACTTTTCAATCAGCACCTGTGTGATCGGCGAAAGACGCAGGCCGTTGCGGGCAATTTCCCGCAGTTCGTGTTCGTCCTGCGCGATGCCGCCGCCGCTGCCGCCCAGTGTAAAGGCCGGGCGCACGATGACCGGATAGGAAATCTCCGCCGCGAATGCCGCGGCGCCCTCCACCGTCTCCACGACCTTGGACGGGATACACGGCTGCCCGATCGACTGCATGGTATCCTTAAAAATCTGCCGGTCCTCCGCCTTGTCGATGGTTTCAGGGTTCGCGCCAAGCAGTCTGACGTTGTGCTTTTTCAGAAATCCCTCTCTGGCAAGCTGCATGGAAAGGGTCAGGCCGGTCTGTCCGCCCAGCGTGGAAAGTACGCTGTCCGGCCTTTCTTTGAGGATCACGCGCTTCACGACATCCAGAGTCAGCGGTTCGATATAAATTTTATCCGCCATCGCCTTATCCGTCATGATCGTGGCGGGATTGGAGTTGATCAGGACGACTTCCAGACCTTCTTCGCGCAGCGCGCGGCATGCCTGCGTCCCGGCATAATCAAATTCGGCGGCCTGCCCGATGACAATCGGGCCGGAACCGATCACGAGCACTTTTTTAATATCCTTGCGCAGCGGCATGTCAGTTCGCCCCCTTTTTGGATTTCATCAGTTCCACAAACCGATCGAACAGGAACCCGGTATCCTGCGGGCCCGAGCATGCCTCCGGGTGGAACTGGACGGTGAAAATGTTCCCGCCTGTGTAAGCAACGCCCTCACAGCTTTTATCATTCGCGTTGATATGGCTGACATGCCCCGCTTCCTCCGGCAAAGTATCCCCCAGGACCTCGTAGCCGTGGTTCTGGCTGGTGACGTAAGTGCGTCCGGTGTCGAGATCGACCACCGGCTGGTTGCCGCCGCGGTGGCCGTATTTCAATTTGGCGGTTTTCGCGCCCTGCGACAGGGCCATCAGCTGATGTCCCAGGCAGATTCCGAACACAGGCAGCCCCAGACCGGCGATCCCGCGAAGGTTGGCAATCAACTCCCCGTCCTCCGAGGGGTCCCCGGGGCCGTTGGAAAGCATAACGCCGTCATATCCGCCCGCCAGAATTTCTTCCGCGGCAGCGGTACAGGGCAATACGGTCACATTGCAGCCACGTGCCAGAAGCGACCTGCGGATGTTGCGCTTATAGCCGTAATCCATCAGCGCAACCTCAAACTGCGGGTTATCGCACGCGTATTTTTTCGCATCCGGAATGGAAACCGAACGGACGGCGTTCTGAATCGTATATGCGCCGAGCAACTCGAGTTTCCCGTTAAAATCCGCATAAACGTCGTCGGTTGTAATCATCCCGTTCATTACGCCGTGTTCACGGATTTTTCTCGTAAGCGCGCGGGTGTCTATCCCATAAATGCCCACAATGCCCTGTTCTTTTAAAAACCAGTCCAGATCGTGCTCGCAGCGAAAATTGCTGGGCGCTTCGCACCATTCGCGCACAATATAGCCTTTTACATAGGATTTCGCCGACTCCCCATCAAAGCTGTTCACGCC
>JAEXAZ010000044.1 GCA_023394255.1 Bacillota bacterium
CTCGTTGTTCATTTTTCAAGGTGCTGTGCCGCCCGTTTCCGCCGTTTTGTCCGCCGCTCACGAGACAGCTTAGTTATAATACCATCCCCATAACTTTTTGTCAACACCTTTTTCGCATTCTTTTTTCCCTTTTTCGCGCGGTTTGGGATTCTAACAATGTTTCAACAGGTTCGGTGCTGCATTTCAGGCTGGCTTTTCAACTCTTTCCACGAAACCTTGTTGAAAACTTTTTTAATTATTATTTTTCAAACCAATAAGAATATACGGTTTCTTTGACAGAAAGCTTCATCTTTCGGATAAAATTTGTTGAAGTGAAGAAAACCAATTGCTTTTTTCAATATTTATGCTATACTATATAGCACTGGTTTAAAAACCAGTGCCTGCACTATTATATAGCCTATACTATATATAATAGATACGCGCCCGTAGCTCAGCTGGATAGAGCGTTGGACTCCGACTCCAAAGGTCGCAGATTCGAATTCTGTCGGGCGTACCAAAAGAGCCTGCATAAACGTCTGTTTATGCAGGCTCTTTTTATGTTCAAGCTGAACACTCTAAAAATTGCGTTGTTTTCACTGGGTCTCCCATTCTATACTGTTCGCAATTTTTATAGCTTCCTGATCAACCTGGGCGGATTGGCCCGCATCGGCGCCACTATGTATCTGGAATCAAATGCCACTTCCAGATTTACTCGCCACCAAAGTCAATGTCCAGCCTTCTTTCCCATGACTGGTATTGAATCACCCCGTTTTGTAATCGGACGGTCAGTGTTCCGCCGGGGAGGATAATTCTACCGTTCTCCCCAATAATCCGATCGGGTGAAAAAATAGCCTCAAATACGAATACCTATTGCGATGTACCCCTAAAGTCTTATATGATCGATTATTTTGGCGGGTCCAATTGCTACATGAGGGATATTGCATTTTCTCAAGCGAACTTTTAAATAATAATAGTTGCGTTGATAGCCTGCCTTTCTTCATGTTACAGTAAAGCACCCGTAGATAAGCTGGATGCTGTTTCTTCCGGAACATTATACGAGGCGGGTCTTTCTAATAGTCAAATAACAAATGATCAGGCCGGAAGTTCATCACTTTCTGCCGCCCAAACAATTCCAACAGAGGATCCACAGCTTGTACCCATTTATCAATTTTTTCATAAATTTTATGAGACATATACGAAAGGAGCAGCACAAGATTTTACGGAAATTTTAGTAGATAATGACAACACGTTTTTATTTCAAAATTATTTAAAATATGAATTATATAAACAATCTAAAAATCAAATACGTTGGACTAATTATTCTTTTGAACTCAGTGACATTGCCAAAACACAGAATAAAAAGGGATACTCCATTTCGGTTACTTGCAAGATTGATAATACATATATTTTGAACGATGAAGAATGTAACAGCAGCGGAGTTGTGCCATATGCATTTGCCTTGGAAGAAACCGATGGTACATGGCTGATTACCTCGACTGAAGAAGCCGAACATGGCTTGCCAAATTTCCTAGAGAGTTTTAGAAAACAAATCGATGAGCTTGAAGACAAAAATAAGACAAAGCAGGATAATATTGTAAATGCAACAGATAATTTAATGGATACTTATGAATGATTTGTACAGCTTAGAGTCATATCTAACAGATGAAGCAAATATTGAATTATTTCAAAATAATTTAATAGGAGGAGAATGGCATGTTAAGCCAACGCAGTTAGCGCGTTAAGTATTTATATTCATTGTTGCCCTTTTTATTGACAATTGGTGATGCTATGAAAAAATTATTGATTTTACTATTTTGCTTTACATTCTTATTATCAGGTTGCGGCAGTCAAAGCGGCGATATACAGCGCATAAATAATTCTGATAATCACAATTTATCTATTGCTCAGGAGAAAAAGCCGGTAGAGGGCTATTCCATCAAGGAACTTGGTTTTGCAGTAAAGGCAGATAAAGATTTTATAGACCCTAATCTCGAACATCAATTGGAATCAGCCTATCTCACCATTACCGGCAATTCCGATTATATTATGGGAGACCTCACACAAGACGATCTCTTGGGTTCATTTACATATCTGTGCGTACTTACAGTGGAGACCAAGTTATCTGTGACTGAAATTCCGATTAAATATCTTCAGGGATTTAAAGTCAACGATATAAAAGATGAAAACAGTTTAATCAAGGTGAAGGCAAATAACTACTCCTGGGAAGATTTAAAAGACTATGAAATCTTTAATGATTCTTCTATCGTCATTTTTGATCTTACTGATTGCATTATGACAGAATCATATAATGAATATCTTCTGCAATACAGCACAGATCATTTAGACTATGATTTTTCTTGGACAAAAGCTGTTTATCAGTATTTTAATGAACATATAGGACAGTGTATCATTCCCTTATCAAAAGAAGACGCAGAGAAGTAGACGGATCCTATCTCTCACACTGATTCTACTATCATAAGCGGTCCGGTGACAGACAGAAGCCCAAAATGAGCCTCCTTGATCGAGGCTCGTTTTGGGCGCTCTACAGCGGCAATTCCGCCTTCGCAAAAAGGATACACTTTTTTCACAGTTCCATCACATTTATGCCTTATTTCAATCACGTTAAATCTTTACACTGAATACAGAATGGTTTAATATCATATTTTAATATAGTACCTTTAAGGAGGGTTTTTATATGCGACGAATCATTTCCATAGCGCTTGCCGCTATTATGGCCGCGGGATACCTGTCCGTCGGCGTACTCGCGCTTTCCCCAAGGGGGCATTCGCGCTTCAGCGGCGGTTTTCGTCAGCAGACATCGGCCAGCAGTTCTCCGCAAACCGGCACGGAGGGAGCCGGTTCCGCAAGTCCGGAGGTTTCCGCTTCTGACCTCTCCTCCCCGAGAGGAGCCCTTGCGCGGGAAAAGAATTCCCTTGCGCTTCTGCCCACCCAGCTGAATGAAACTCTTGAAACCTGCACAGTTACCTATTCGGTCGGAGCAGGCGGTACCCTCTACCTGAATGGCACGGCTTATACCGCCTCCGGAAGCATAGAGGTGGAAAAAAATACGGTCCTTACTGTTTGGGCAGCCGCAGATACCGGATATTCGCTCGACTCTCTGCTGGTCAATTCCGTGCCTTATTCCAGCCCGACCACAATCACATCGGCAACCAGTTTTTCCGCCACATTCCTGCCTGTAAGCATCGACAGCCCTTCCGTGCCAGTTTCCCCGGAAGACGATGCCAGCCCTTCCATGCCGGTTTCCCCGGAAGACGATGCCAGCCCTTCCATGCCGGTTTCCCCGGAAGACGATGCCAGCCCTTCCTCACCGGCCCCTTCGGAAGCCGAGACGGTCATTTATCCCATAACTTATGATCATCCGGACAACGGCATTTTGTTTGTGACCAGCAAAGGCTCCTCTGTTTCATCCGGCGCGAGTCTGCCTGAAAACGCGGTTATTACAGTTACGGCCACCCCCGCGGAGGGCTATGAGCTGGCATCCTTAACCGTCAACGGTGCGGCAATCAATAATGGGGGCAGTTACACCATCGGCTCCGCCACAACAATTTCCGCATCTTTTACGAAAAAAGAAGTATTTTATACGGTCACATTTACGGAAAGCTCCGCTTATGGGAATCTTGCCGTAACGCATGACGGTTTGCCTGTTTCATCCGGCGCAAGTCTGCCTGAAAACGCTGCTATTACGATTACGGCCACCCCCGCGGAGGGCTATGAGCTGGCATCCTTAACCGTCAATGGTGCGGCAATCAATAATGGGGACAGTTACACCATCGGCTCCGCCACAACAGTTTCCGCATCTTTTACGAAAAAAGAAGTATTTTACACGGTCACATTTGCGGAAAGCTCCGCTTATGGGAATCTTGCCGTAACGCATGACGGTTTGCCTGTTTCATCCGGCGCAAGTCTGCCTGAAAACGCCGCTATTACGATTACGGCCACCCCCGCAGACGGCTATACGTTTTCTTCCATGCGGATCGACGGAACGAATTACACGGACAACAGCGTTTCCCATACCCTTACACGCGACACTTCCATTTCAGCGACTTTTTCAGCGGCGCTTTCCAAAACAAAATTGGAAGCCACTGCATCTTCCTATTCTGTGACCGTACCGACCGTCTCCAACGGCACGCTGTCGGTACGCGGATATGTAGGAGGGGATTCCAAAATTTTGACAGCCGGGACGACCGCCGTTGATGCGGACAGCACGCTCACCGTCACCGCGGACGCGAATTCCGGTTACAGGCTGACCTCTCTGGCAATCGGCGGCTCCGCCTGGTCGCCCAACACCTCCTCCGCATACACCCAGTCGGCCACGGTTACTGCCGATACGACCATTACGGCTACTTTCACGGCGATCTCCTATACCGGCAGCACGGGTTATGTTACCCAGCCGATTGCTGTCTATGACGAAGACGGTGAAACTTTAGAGGACAACTCCGGAGACAATTTCGAAATTGACGACATCGCATCCAACGGAAGGCTGACCCTGGACGGCCTGCTGCCCAATCAGACTTTCTATATCAAGCTGGGCGAGACCGGAAATGATCTGGCCACTATTTTAAGCGACGGCAATACCGCAGCCGCCAGCCAACTGGCAGACGACGACCTGTTCAGAATTTCCATTGATAAAGACGGCAGCGGGAAATCCCTGATCAGCTCGATTACGCAGGTCGGAGAAAAGAGGCTGGACGGCGACAGCGTACGGGGCAGTTACCTGAAAGTCGTGCTGAAAGACTCCACCACCACAGATGAGCTGAAAGCCACCGCGGAAATTACGTTTAAGGCGAGAAAGACTCTCTCCGCATCCGACGGGGAGGAAGGCACATGGGATTCCGGCGAAAACGCGGTTCTGAATCTCGTCATGTGGATCAACAATTCCGAAATCAGCGGTTCCGACGGCGAGGCAGATACCGGCGACAGCGTCTATTTCTCCCCTGAATCCGATGAGGTCAACACCTTTATCTGGGGCGACGACCGCGCGGCAGTCGAGTTTACCGCCGATGATGACGCCGAAGACTTTTATGCCAGACTCTCTACCAAAAGCGATGTAGACATCTACACCGAATATGGCGACCCTGTGGATGCAGACCTGTGGTTCTACAATTTTGTAGGGAACCCAACCGTTCCCAGCACCTCCCGCGCCGCCCTGACCCTGGGTATCCCGTGGGATGAGGACGACGACGATTATCCGGACCCTGAAGACTGCTATATTTACGAACTGGACGGCGACGGCTATCTTTCGGATGTAACCGAACGGTTCACCTATTCTGAGGATCGCTACGCCATTGACGGCTGGACAGTCAAAACCCGGGTACTGGGCACCTATATCGTTTCCGACACCGAGCTGGACATCTATTCCCAGGATTATGAAGTCGAGTATGTGGAGGAGGACGACGATACTGCCTCGGACGGCCTGACGGACGACTATGAATCCATGGTCAAGGTAAACCCCTCCACCGGAAACGGCGGATATTCCTATACGCCGGTTACCGTGCCCGCCGCCACAGAAAACACGCAGGCTGAAGAAACCTCCAACATCAAAATTACAAAAGACAGGCCGGACCCGAAACCGGCTGTCCCTTCGAAAATAGATTCGGGGGATAGTGTGGACACAGAACGTACCGCGCAGGAGGACCCCTTCCCCTGGGCCGGGGCGCTGATTGCAACCGCGCTGGTTCTGGCGGGCAGCATTACCGGAGGATATTTCCTCTACCGCCGCACGCATCAATAACAGACATCCAACCAAAAGGAAGGCCGGCGTTTCGCCGGCCTTCCTTTTTTACTTTCGGCAAAATCTCTGAGCCCTCCGCCGTGTGAATCGGCGGAGGGCTCAGAGATTTTCATATTTACAAGCATCTACATAAACTTCACTGATACCGCAAGCGATGTATACAACATTCGACAGCGCTTTCGTCTGCTTCAGCGGGAAAATGTCCTTGCTGTGCAAAAGCAATTCTAAATGAGGGGTGCCTCACCGCCGAGCAGCAGGTCGAATGTTGCGTCTTTCGATTGTTTCAGATGCGCGCAAAGCTCCTGCGCGGCAAGCTCCCAGTCCTTTTTCAGGCACGCCTTCACGATGTTCAGATGCTCCTTTATGGTCTCCGACAGCCTGTTATCCTGTATTTTCCCGGTCATGACGCGGAATCGAAGGTTCTGGTTCTGGATATCGGCATAGGTCTGGAGCAGAAACCGGTTCTGAATCGCATTGATAATTGCATAGTGGAACTCATCGTCCATTAAGAAGAATTCATCCATCGTATATTGGCGGCTCTGGTCGGAAAACTTTGTATAATAGCTCATGATCAGCTCTTCCGGCAGCAGATAACCGAAATTGCGCAGCGCATAAGGCTCCAAAAGCATGCGGACTTCGAATATCATGTTAATTTCACTGATAGAAAGGCCGGAAACCATAATGCCCTTTTTCGGAAGGATTTTAATGAGGCCCTCCTGCTCCAGGCGGCTGAGCGCGTCGCGGATCGGAGTACGGCTGACGTTAATCTCTTCCCGAAGGATTTCCTCGTTCAGCAGGGTGTTGGGCGCATATTGGCAGGTTATAATTTTTTCCTTGATGATATTATATGCCTGCAGCTTCAGTGATTCTTTTTTCATATGATTTTTCCTTTCCTCAGTTTTCGTAAAAACGCTGTTATCATCTGTCTAAAGTATACTATAGGAATCCCAATCTGCCAAGAGTTTGTTAAAAGATTGCCGC
The DNA here is from genome assembly GCA_023394255.1 of Bacillota bacterium. Classification (GTDB taxonomy): domain Bacteria; phylum Bacillota; class Clostridia; order Oscillospirales; family Ruminococcaceae; genus Anaerotruncus. Next base: position 6,713 of record JAEXAZ010000044.1, read on the forward strand.
AGTATGACGGAAATTGGAAATTAAATTGTGTTATATCAACAAAATAGTTTGGATTATCTTAGATATAATATCTGAAAATTTGAATATTTTGTGAAAATTTATTGACACCGATAGATTTATCCTTTATTCTTACGTTGTACACAACAGAACCTTGATGCATCAGGGGGAGGTAATAAAGCAAAGGTGGATTTCTGAATGAAGGCAATTTTTATTGAAGAGCCGGGCAAGGTAATTCTTCGCGAAATTGAAAAGCCGGTTCCAAAAGAGGGTGAGGCCCTGCTGAAACTCCTCTACGGCGGAATCTGCGGCAGCGATCTTGGCTCTTACCGCGGCACATTCGCCTATTTTTCCTACCCCCGCATCCCCGGGCATGAATTTTCGGCGGAGATTATCGAGATCGGCCCAAACGAACAGGGCTTCAAGCCAGGAATGATTGTAACCTGCAACCCCTATTTTAACTGCGGACGCTGCTACTCCTGCCGTCGCGGCCTAGTCAACTGTTGCACCGACAACCAGACCATGGGTGTACAGCGCGAGGGGGCGTTCGCGGAATACATCACTATGCCGGTGGAACGCCTTTGCGACGGCAAGGGCCTGCCCCCGAAAACGCTCGCGCTGATCGAACCGTTCTGCATCAGCTATCACGGGGTCTCCCGCGCAAAAGTGAAAGCGGGCGAAAAGGTTCTGGTCATCGGCGCGGGAACCATTGGCGTGCTGGCCGCTGTCGCGGCAAAGCAGCAGGGTGCATTGGTTTATATCAGCGACGTCGCGCAGGGAAAACTGGAGTATGCAAAACAATTCGGCATCGATGGCACCCTGCTGAATGATTCTGCGGAGCATTTCGCACAGCAGGTCGAAGATATTACAAACGGTGATGGATTTGACGTAACAATCGAAGCGGTCGGGCTGCCGTCCACTTTCCAAAGCTGCATTGACGCGGCTGCGTTCGGCGGGCGCGTGGTTCTGATTGGCGTTGGCAAAAAGAATCTGGATTTCAATTTTACCCTTTTACAGAAAAAAGAACTGAATGTATTTGGTTCCCGAAACGCGAGGACGAAAGATTTTATCGAACTGATTGATATGGTCAAAAAAGGAACCGTGCCGCTTGAAAAAATCATCACGAATGTTTATCCTTTTAAAGACGCCGCAGCCGCGTTTTTCGATTTTGATAAAAATGCGGGGGCCATGTTAAAAGTCGTGTTAGATTTTACAAAACAGTAAAATCAATTATAAACCGTAATTGTGAAGGGAGAACATCTTATGGAAATGAAGAGAATTACAGGATTTGCTTTAGCAGGTATTCTGTCCATGTCTATGCTTGCCGCCTGCGGGAATTCGGAGGCAACCGGCTCCGCCGATTCGTCGGCTCCGGTTTCTAACGCATCTTCGGTTTCCGGCGAAGAAGCCGCGCCCGCGTCGGAGGAAACCGCAGTCATTCAGGTTGGCTTTGAAAACTCGATCAGCGAACCGTTTGGCCAGGGTCTTGTCAAATGGCAGGAACTGGTTGACGAAAAGAGCAACGGCACTCTGAAAATTGAACTTTATCCGGACAGCCAGCTGGGCTCGAAAAGCGAGCTCATCGACTCCATGCTACTGGGCGAGCCGGTTGTGACCCTCGCGGACGGCGCGTTCTATGCGGATTATGGCGTTCCCGATTTCGGAATTGTTTTCGGGCCGTTCCTGTTTGACGACTGGGACCAGTGCTGGAAGCTGACGGAATCCGACTGGTATAAACAGCAGAGCGATAAGCTTGAGGAAAAGGGTCTGAAGCTCCTCGCATCCAACTGGATTTACGGCGAGCGTCACACTCTGACTACCAGACCGGTGAATACCGTGGATGACCTGAAGGGCCTGAAAATTCGCGTTCCCGGCAATCAGATCCAGTCGATCGGCTTTGACGTTCTGGGCGCGACTTCCACCGGCATGGATCTGGGCGACGTTTACCAGGCGCTTCAGTCCAAGACCATTGACGGCGCAGAAAACCCGTTGGCGACCCTCTATGGACGCAAGCTGCAGGAAGTTGCGAAATATCTGATTCTGGACGGCCACGTGAAGAACTTTACCACTTTGGTCTGCTCCGCGGATATGTTTAACTCCCTGACCCCCGAACAGCAGGAACTGCTTGTTTCCACCTGCAAAGAAGCCGGCGTTTACAATAACGGCCTGCAGCAGGAATCCGAAGCGGATTACCTCCAGAAGATGGAGGACGAAGGCGTTACTGTGGTAGATCCCAGCCCGGAAGTCCTCCAGGGATTCAAAGACAAAGCGCAGGAATTCTACACCAAAGGCGATGTGTTTGGCTGGTCTGACGGTCTTTATGAGACGGTAAAGGCCGCCATGGGGGCCTAATCCAGGAGGAGGGTTATCTTGAAACAGCCTAAAAGCAAACTTCTGTCCATCATCGGCAATCTGGACATTGCGGTTGCGTCTCTCACCCTGCTGGTTCTGATCGCGCTAACCAGTTTCGGCGTTATCATGCGCTATGTGATCGGCCAGCCATTGACATGGCTGGAGGAAGTCCAGACGGCCTGCATGGTATGGATCGTATTTGGCGCCGGCGGCGCGGCGTTCCGCACCGGAAGCCATGTGGCAATTGAAATGATTGTCGAGATGTTTCCAAAAAAGGTCCAGAAGATTTTCGACATTCTGATTTCCGTCGTTGTGGTGGCTGTGATCGGATATCTGTTCTATCAGAGCATCGGCTTCATCAATATGTTTGTAAAGAGCGGACGCTCCACCAGCATGCTGAAGATTCCGTTTACGGTTATCTATGGCATGGCGCCTGTTTCCTACGTCCTGATGATCATCAGCTATTTTTACGCGGTGATCACAGGAACAAAATCCGAGGTTAAGGAGGCAATTGGAGAATGAATGAAATTTTGATTCTCGCATCAGTCGTGATGCTGGTTTTGCTCTTCTTCAAGGTGCCGGTCTACATCTCGGTACTCGGCGGTTCGGCGGTCTATTTCCTGTTGAATCCTAAGGTAAACCCCATCGTTTTCGCCCAGCAGGCAATCACCGGCACGGAGAGCATTTCCTTGCTTGCAATCCCGTTTTTCGTGTGCGCCGGCATCTTCATGAACTACACCGGCGTAACCAAACGGATCATGTCCTTCTGTGAAGTCATTACCGGACGCATGTCCGGCGGCCTTGCGCAGGTGAATGTTCTCCTTTCCACCCTGATGGGCGGCTTGTCCGGTTCCAATATCGCGGATGCGGCAATGGAAGCCAAGATGCTGGTTCCGGAAATGGAGAAAAAAGGGTTTTCAAAGTCCTTCTCCAGCGTTGTAACAGCGGCCTCCTCCATGATCACGCCTCTGATTCCTCCGGGGATCGCGATGATTCTGTACGGCTGCATTGCCAATGTTTCGATTGGCAAGCTGTTTGTCTCCGGTATCGGGGTGGGGACCCTTCTCTGCGTATCCATGATGCTGCTGGTCAGATATGTTTCCAAAAAGCGCGGCTATCTGCCGCTGCGCAGCACCCGTGTAACAGGCAGAGAATTCGGCGCAGCCCTGAAACCGGCAGTCCTTCCGCTCTGCCTGCCGATCATCATCATCGGTGGCATCCGCCTCGGCGTATTTACCGCGACCGAAGCGGGTGCGGTTGCGATTCTGTATGCCGCGATTTTAGGTTTTGCCTATCGTGAAATGCACATCAAGGACATGGTACAGGGCCTGAAAGAAACCGTTACAACCACCGCATCCATCATGCTGATCGTTTCCGCGGCGTCTGTTTTCTCCTGGATTCTGACCAAGGAACGGATTCCGCAGCAACTGACTGAATGGATCGTAGGCTCCATCAGCAATAAATATATCTTCCTGATTATCGTCAACATCTTCCTGCTGATTGTCGGGATGTTCATTGAAGGCAACGCGTCCATGATTGTTCTGGTTCCGCTGCTTGCCCCGGTAGCTGCCGCATATGGGATTGACGAAATCCAGTTTGCAATGATTTACATCTTCAATAATGCTATTGGCGCGTTATCCCCTCCGATGGGAACCCTGATGTTCGTCACCTGCAGCATTACAAAATGCAAAACAAAGGATTTTATCAGGGAAGCCGTCCCGTTTTACATTTTACTGGCAATCAACTTGTTGCTTCTGACCTACATCCCAATCTTTTCAACTGGGTTGGTCAGACTGTTCTATTAAATCACCGTACAACATACCAAAGGCCTGCATATTGTGCAGGCCTTCCTTTTGCCTTGCTTTCACATGATCCCGTATTTAAATTCTTTCATCTGCTTTTGATTGATGCCATTATATCATTAACCGGATACATTGCAAGCAGGTTTCCTCTATGTACTGCTGCCTTATGGATTTATCTCTGCAGCAGACGAAAGGGATTCCCCTTTCCTTTTTGAGTTCCGGCCGCCGGCAGGAAGATAGTTAGGTCACACTGCCCATACCCCTGATTTTACTGACGTATTCCTGCATATCTTCAAATGTGTTGATGTCTTTCTCCTTGATTTTATCCTGAATCTCTTTCGGCAGCGAATAATAATATTCATAGCTGGAAGAATCCTGATCCAACAGATCGGAGAGTCCCACATAAATGCTTCCTCTAATCATTTTGCACCTCCTGCGTCTGATTTGCTTTTTCATATGCAACTAAATAGATTTCTTTATGCGTATCATGGCTGATCTGGTTTTCCAGCCGCTTGATTTCTGTTTCGACACGCCGGGATAACTCGGCGTACTTCATGGGTTCCATTGCAATATCACCTCAAACTCTATTCTTTCCATGCCGGAAGCTGAAATAAGCTGGTATTCTTGGAAAAAATAATGGAAGCGTTCAAATTAGCTGAATCGTATTTTGAGGTGTTCTGCCCGGATTGAACGTCAAAACACTCAAAAAACATTCCTTTTTATTAGTCATCCATCCTAAATTATAAGCCTCTTATTGACAACTGTTGTGGAGTACTTATAATAAAGATATGGCATACCTATCATACAGGTATACATCATACATCCTTCTGATTTTCTGTAATCAACGTGATAAATAACAGGTCTTAAACGCATCCTGATCTTGCAATCCGTGCGAACGGGTGTTATCATCAAAGGTAAAGAAAATAGTGCGGAGGAGACTATGGATACCATACATCCAATAAAACGGGTAAATGTGAGCGATCAGGTATTTGAGCAGCTGAAAACCCAGCTTTTAAGCGGAAACTGGCAGCCGGGGGAAAAAATCCCTTCGGAAAACGAGCTTTCAGAAAAATTTCAGGTCAGCCGGGTCACGATCCGGCAGGCTTTGCAACGGCTGACTGCCCTGGGATTGCTGGAAACCCGGTTCGGCGAAGGTTCGTTTGTAAAAAAGGCGGAAGTGGGCAATTTTATGAATGTTCTGGTTCCCCATGCCTACCTTTCAAAAAACTCCACGCTGGAAGTGCTTGAATTCCGGCAGGTGGTTGAGACAGAATCGGCGGGGCTTGCCGCCGAACGCGCGACTCCGGAGGATGTCAGGCAGCTGGAAGAAATCCTCGCGGAAATGGAGCAGCTGAAAGAGGATTCCCTTGCGTTTGCCAAAGCCGACCTCGATTTCCATGTCGCGGTTTCGCGCATCACGCGCAATTCTTTAATCATCACCACCAACTCTATCCTCAACGATATCCTCAGCGTTTCCATGCAGGATATTGTGGAACAGCTGGGGTTTGAAATCGGTCTTTATTATCACAAAAAAATCATTGAAGCCATTGCCGCCAATGACACAAAAGCCGCAACCGGCATTATGCGCGAGCATATCTGCAAAACGCGGGAGCGCTATCAGGAGCGCAAACCGGATACGCCGGAACTGGAAGACTGACCATTGGCGCTCCTTCTTGCTTTTACCTGTATGACAGCTATCAGTAATACAGGCAGTTCGGCTTTTGGCAGGCCTGCTGTTCCAAACGGACAGCTTACACGCATAAAAACGATCAGGCAGATCATAGTAGAAATGAGGTGAAACATAACTGCGAATAAAGGTGGTTAAGCAGGCAGCTCATAAGCCCGGCCGTATAGTTCACCGGCCTGGCGCCCTGACGGTACAACTGATTCATAAAGTGAGGTTTTAACATGAAAGGCATTGTTTACAAAGGTCCGAATATTCTGAGCTATCAGAATGTCCCGGACGTTTTCCCCAAGGCGGGCGAAGTCAAACTGCGCGTCAAGGCGTGCGGCATCTGCGGAAGCGATGTGCACGGCTATCTCGGGCTGACCGGCAGGCGGCTGGAGCCCATGATGATGGGGCATGAATTTTCCGGCGAAATCGTGGCGCTCGGCGAAAACATTTCCGATAAAAAGGTGGGCGACAGAGTCGCGGTTTACCCGGTAGATTTCTGCGGGGAATGCGAGATGTGCGCCAAAGGCGACGTTCACCTCTGCCTGCATAAGCGGGCGTTCGGCGTTCTGGACGTGGACGGAGCGTTCGCGGAGTATATCTGTGTTCCCGCGAAATGCTGTTTCCCCGTCGAAGAGCAGGTGTCCTGGGCGGTCGGAAGCCTGATGGAGCCGCTGGCGGTTTCCTACCGCGGTGTCGGGCACGCGGGCGACCTGACCGGGAAAACCGTTCTGCTGGTGGGGACCGGGACCATCGGGCTGCTGGCGCTCGCCTGCGTCAAGATGAAAAATCCACGCAAAATCTTTGTTTCCGACCTCAGCGATACCCGCCTTCAGGTCGCCAAAAGCATGGGCGCCGATATCATTATCAACCCCGGCAAAGAAGATCTGAAAGAAATCATCCTCGCCAACACCGGCGGCAAAGGGGTGGATGTGGCAATTGAAGCGGTCGGTGCGACCGCAACGGTGCAGCAGGCGATGGCCGCGCTGGCTTTCGGCGGCACGGCTGTCTGGATCGGCAACAACAAGCCGATGGTGGAAATCAACATGCAGGAGATCGTGACACGCGAACTGACGGTGCACGGCTCCTTCCTGTATGGATACGACGAGTTCAGAACCGTGGTGGAACTGCTCAACAAGGGCAGGCTGAACGTGGCGCCGCTGATCAGCAAGGAAATCTCACTTGCCGAGGCGCCGGACTATTTCTATAAACTGGCGCATGATCCCGGCGACCTGATCAAGGTCGTCGTGGTGGATCAATAAATGCGGCTCAACGGCAGCCGTTAAGAAACAGGGAGGCAGGTTGTATGGAAAATCAGGAAACAATTAAAAAAATACAGAGGCTCGCGGCCAAAATCCGCCGCGACGTCGTCCTCATGATCGGCGACGAGGGACATGTCGGCCATCTTGGCGGCTCCTGCTCAAGCGCGGATATCGTTGCCGCGCTTTACGGCCATAAAATGAAATTCGATCCCCGGAACCCAAAATGGGAAGAACGGGATAAATTTATTTACAGCAAAGGCCATGCGGCGATTGCCCAGTATGCGGCAATGGCGGAAGTGGGTTACTTCCCCACCGAAGAACTGACCACTGTAAAGAGCCTTGGCGCAAGGCTTCAGGGCCATCCCGACCGCCTCAAGACGCCGGGCATCGAAGCCGGTACAGGTTCGCTGGGGCAAGGCCTTTCGATTGCCAACGGCATGGCGCTTGCCATGCGGCTGGACGGCCGGGACCGCAAGGTCTACTGCATCATGGGCGACGGAGAAATGGCCGAAGGCCAGATCTGGGAAGCCGCGATGGCAGCCGCCAATTTTAAGCTGGACAATGTCGTGGGCATCATCGACCAGAACCGCCTGCAGGCAACCGGCGCGGTGGCCGACCGGTTCAACACCAACCCCCTGCCTGAAAAATGGGAGGGCTTTGGCTGGCATGTCATCGAAGTTGACGGGCATAATGTGGAAGAAATCCTCTTAGCGCTCGATGAGGCGGACACTGTAAAGGGCAAGCCTACGGTGATTATTGCCCATACCGTCAAGGGAAAAGGCATTTCATTTACGGAAAATGTGGTTGCTTTCCACAACGGAGCGCTGACGAAAGAACAATACGAGACCGCGCTGAAAGAGCTCGATGCGCAGATCTCTGTATTGAATTAAAGGGGAGGGTGCGCTATAATGAGTAAAACACAAAGCCAGCGCCTGGCATACGGCGAAGAACTGGTTGCTTTGGGCGCGGAAAACAAAGAGGTCGTCGTTTTGGAAGCGGACCTTGGAAAGTCCACCATGTCCTGCCTGTTCCAGCAGGAATATCCCGAGCGGTATTTTGAAATGGGCATCGCCGAACAGAATATGCTTTCCACCGCAGCCGGCCTTGCCGTGTCAGGCAAAATCCCGTTTTGCAGCACATTTGCGGTATTCGCTTCCGGCAGGGCATATGACCAGATCCGCCAGACGATTTCCATCGGGAAGCTGAATGTGAAAATCTGCGGTTCCTCCTCCGGCCTTTCGGATTTCGGCGACGGTTCCACCCATCAGGCGGTCGAGGACATCGCGATCATGAGCGCGATTCCGAACATGACGGTTCTCACCCCCTGCGACGCAACCGAAACGCGTCATGCGGTACGCGCCGCCGCGGCAGTGGAAGGCCCGGTCTACATCCGTGTAGTGCGCAATGACCTGCCGGATTATATCGCGGAAAAAGAGCCGTTTGAAATCGGAAAGCTGCGCGTTCTGAAAGAAGGACGCGACGTGGCAATCTTTGCGCATGGCTCGATGGTGGAAACCTCGATGAAGGCGGCCGAACTGCTGGAAGCGCAGGGAATCAGCGCAAAAGTTGTCAACGCAGCCACGATGAAGCCGTTCGACTATCAAGGCGCGGCGGAAATCGCCAAAACCGTGCGCGCGGTCGTTACCGCGGAAGACCATAACTATATCGGCGGCCTTGCTTCCGCCGTCGCGCTCGCGCTGCGCAAATCCCCGCTGCCAATGGATTATGTGGCAATCGAGGACCAGTTCGGGCAGTCCGCGCACAGCGCTGCCGAGTTGATGAAGCATTATGGCCTGACCGCGCAGGATATCGCGGAAAAAGCAAAAAAACTGTTATAAAAGGAGACGGTTAGGATGAAAATCGGATTTATCGGCCTGGGTATCATGGGAAAGCCCATGGCAAAAAATTTAATCAGGGCGGGGCATGAGCTGATTGTTTATGACGTGGTCGCCGAAAATGTGGAGCAGGTTGTGGAGGCCGGCGCCAAGGCCGGTTCCTCCGCGCGGGTGGTCGCGAAATCCTGCCCCGTCATCATCACCATGCTGCCCAATTCCCCGCATGTGAAAACGGTTGTCATGGGAGAAAACGGCGTGCTGGAAGGCGCCAACGCCGGTACCATCCTGATCGACATGAGCTCCATCGCGCCGCTGGCTTCCCAGGAGGTTGAAAAGGCATGTGCCGCCAAAGGCGTCAAGATGCTTGACGCGCCCGTTTCCGGCGGGGAACCGAAAGCGGTTGACGGCTCGCTCTCGATCATGGTGGGCGGCGACCGTTCGGTCTATAACGAAGTGAAGGACAATATCCTGCTTAAAATGGGCGCGTCCGCCGTTTACTGCGGTGAGATCGGTGCGGGCAACACCACAAAGCTCGCAAATCAGGTCATTGTCGCCTGCAACATTGCAGCCTGCGCCGAGGCCTTTACGCTTGCGAAGAAAGCGGGCGTCGACCCCGCGCTGGTGTTCGACGCCATCAGGGGCGGGCTTGCCGGCTCAACCGTCATGAACGCAAAGGTCCCGATGATGCTGGAAGGCAACTTTAAGCCCGGCTTTAAAATCGACCTGCACATCAAAGACCTGAATAACGCGCTTGATACCGGGCACGGCGTTGGCTCTCCCCTGCCGCTGACAGCCGCGGTGATGGAGATGATGCAGACCCTCCACGCGGACGGCCGAGGACAGGACGACCACAGCAGCCTCGCAAACTATTACGCGAAGGTCTCCGGTACCAAAATCGGAAAATAACAGGATAAAAGGGCATGCACGGTTTCGTGCATGCCCTTTTTGTCTGCCTGTTACCGGTAAGACTGCTCAAGAATTCCGATGACATCCTGATGGGCAATCTCGCAGGGATCGACCTGGAACAGGCCGCCCATAGTCGTCCGCGCATTTTCCGCAATCTGCGCAAGCTCGCTCTGTTTGATGCCGTAATCGGACATTTTCAATTCCGCCACACCGCAGGCTGCCTGCAGGCCGGCAAGCGCAGAAACGAAATCCATCGGTTCCTTCGCGTCCGCCTTGCCCAGCGCCTTCGCCATTGCGACCATGCGGGCGTCGCAGGAGCCCGACCGCGCAAGGAACGTATAATAAGCGAGGCTTACCATAATCAGCCCCGCACCGTGCTCCAGCTTCGGATGATAAGCGCTCATGGCATGCTCCATCGAATGCTCGGAGGTACAGCCGGAGGTGGACTCCACAATGCCGGAGAAGGTATTCGCCAGCGCCACGTCCGCGCGCGCCTGTTCGTCGGAGCCGTCCGCGACGGCCTTTGCAAGGCTTTTGCCGACCAGTTCAATGGCTTTCAGCGCAAACAGGTCGCTCATTTCGCTGGCTATCCGGTTGACATAGCCCTCTGTGCTGTGGAACAGCGCGTCAAACCCCTGATAGGCGGTGAGCCTTGGAGGTACCGTCATCATCAGCTCCGGGTCGATGACCGACAGCACCGGGAAAGTACCGTCAAAGCCGAAGCCGATCTTCTCGTTGCCGTTGGTGGTGACCGTCCAGGGGTCGGCCTCGGTGCCGGTGCCCGCCGTGGTGGTAATCGCGACAACCGGGAGCGGCGCGTGCAGGACAGGTTTCCCTTTCCCGCTGCCGCCGGAAATATAGTCCCAATAATCCCCTTCATTGGCCGCCATAACGGCAATCGCTTTCGCCGAATCGATGCTGCTGCCGCCGCCAAGCCCTACGACGAAGTCGCAGCCGCCGGACTTTGCCAGCGCGGCGCCCTCCATCACATGCTCTTTGATGGGGTTGGGCAGAACCTTATCGAACAGGACGTGCTCTGCGCCCGCCTTTTCGAGCTGTTCCTCGACACGCGCGAGATAGCCGTATTTTTTGACCGACTGCCCGGAAGAAGTGACGATCAGCGCCTTTTTGCCCGGTAGGGCATGCCGGTGCAGTTCCGCCAGCTTTCCTTTCCCGAACAAAAGCCGCGCGGGCATATAAAACTCAAAACTCATAGCAAGATCCTCCTGAAAATAAATAGTTACGGCAGTTCATTCCCCGCCGCCTGATAGATTCCATACCAGTCCTCGCGGGTGAGGCGGATTTCCGCCGCCTTACAGATTTCCTTTAAGCGGGCGGGGTTCATGGTTCCGGCGACCGGCTGCATTTTTGCCGGATGGCGCAGCAGCCACGCAATGGCGATCGTGGTGTTGGAAACGCCGTATGCCGCCGCGATTTCATCGATCTTATCGTTCAGCTCCGGGAATTTGTCGTTTCCAAGGAAGACCCCTTCAAAAAAGCCGTATTGGAACGGCGACCACGGCTGGATGGTCATGTCATGCAGGCGGCAATAATCGAGGATGCTGCCGTCGCGGCAAACCGCCGGGCTATTTTGCATATTCACGTTGATGCCGTTGCTGATCATCGCGCAGTTGGTAATGCTCAGCTGCAGCTGGTTTGCAACAAGCGGCTGTTTTACATATTTTTTCAGAAGCCGTATCTGCATCGGGTTCTGGTTGGAAACACCGAAATGCCGCACCTTTCCGGCCGATTCCAAACGGTCGAACGCCTCGGCAACTTCTTCCGGTTCGACAAGCGCGTCCGGACGGTGCAGCAAAAGGACGTCAAGATAGTCCGTTTTCAGCCGCCTGAGGCTGCCGTCGACCGCTTCGAGGATGTGCTCCTTCGAAAAATCGAACATGCGGGGCTCTTTGCGGATTCCGCACTTTGACTGGAGGATGATTTTTTCACGCACATCCGCGTTCATATGCACCGCATCCGCAAACATCTGCTCGCAGAGCCCGTCGCCATATACATCCGCATGGTCGAAGAAATTCGCGCCCTCATCCAGCGCGGTCTGCACAAACCGCTCCGCGCCGGCGGGATCCAGCGACCTGATGCGCATGCACCCCACGGCAATAACCGGAACTTCCAGACTGGAATTTCCAAGCTTCATCGTTTTCATCAGACTTCCCCTTTTTAGTAAAATTTGGATTCTCCGCTCTTGCAAAACGGACAAAAATCTTGTATATTGGAATTATATCTCTTAAAGTTCACTTTAAGTCAATAGCCGATTTTTTTATTGAGGAGAAATGTTTATGAGTTATTCCATCAGTCAGGCGGCACAGATCGTGCACCTGATGCCCCACACGCTGAGATACTATGAAAAGGAAGGGCTTCTCCCGTTTGTCGGCCGGACGGAGAGCGGCATCCGGCAATTCTCGGAAGAAGATATGGAGTGGCTGGAACTGATCTGCTGCCTGAAAAGCACCGGCATGCCGATTCGGGAAATCAAGGAGTTTGTCCTGCTGAGCATGGAGGGGGACCATACGCTTGCCGCCCGCTGTGAAATGCTGGAAGCGCACAAAAAGTCCGTGGAACGGCAGATGGAGGAGATGCGCTGCCATCTGGAAAAAGTGACCTGCAAAATCAACTGCTACAACGAAAAATATCTCACGTATCTCGCCCAACCGGAGCAGGTTGCCCATACATAATGCTTTGGCACCGGGATGACAATATTCTATCATTGACAGAAAGGGTGGATGTTATGAGCCAGGTATTGGAAAACATTAAAACGAGAAGGAGTGTGCGCAGCTATCAGGATACGCAGATTCCCGGGGAACAGCTTGAACAGATTCTGACTGCGGGGCTGTATGCGCCCAGCGCAAAAAACTCGCAGCTCTGCCAGTTTACGGTCGTGCAGGGCAAAGAGAAACTGGAAGCGCTGCATGATGCCATTGCGAAAGCAATTCACAATCCCGATTACCACCATTTTTATAATGCGCCTACCCTTGTGATGGTTTCCGCGCCGGAGGACTATCCGCTTGCGGCACCCGACTGTGCGGTCGCGCTGGAAAATATGTTCCTGGCCGCCCACGACCTGAAGCTCGGCTCGGTCTGGATCAACCAGCTTCGCGGGATTTGCGGTCAGCCGGAGATTCGCTCCATCCTGACCAGATATGGCGTCCCGGAGAACCACAATGTGTACGGCTGTGCGGCGATCGGATATCCGGCGGTCGAAGTCGTCCCCGACCGTGAAACCAGGGACAAAGTGGTATTTGCGTAAACAATTCGCGCTTGGGTTGTCAGGAAGCGCTGTTTGCAGTTTAATTGCAAACAGCGCTTTTTTGTTGCGTTAATTTATACAATAATATGCCGTTTGATTTGTTTAAAAAGCAGAAATTTCGAAACAAGTGTCAGAAAACGCCTTTTCCAAACGTTTTATTAGGTAGAGATTATACAGGCTTTTCCGGTTTGGAAAAGCGCAGGAGGCGCGTTTTGATACAGCCGACATGGGGAACGCCGCGCAAGCTGCCGGAGCCCTCCTTTTCATCAGCGGTAAAACAGCTTTACCTATTGGCTCTGCTTTCCCTCGGCGATCCGGTCGCGGCCGAGCAGACTGTGCGGGATGCCCTGCTGCACACCGCCCGGAACCCCCCGGGGAACCCGGACAGCGGCAGATTTTTCGCACTTGCCGTCAAAAAATTATATCGGAACCTAAAAAAGGCGGCCAAAAAGACCGCCTATCAGTCCTGTCTTTCCGCCTGCACGGGTTTTTCGGACCTGAGCGGCGGGGCATCCTATGCCGAAGCCGGGCCGATGATGAAGGTGCTCAGCCAATTTCCCTTTCCGGACCGGTTTTTACTGGTATGCTGCGCTCAGCGCTATCCTGTCACAGAGATTGCCGGGATTTCAGGTATGCCGGTCTGGTTTGTCAGGAGACGCCTGAACCGCACGGTGCGCAGAATGGCGAGCGGCCTGCAAATCATCTGAGTACGAAACAAAAGGAAACCGATCCCATTATATTTGTATAATACAGGTGAAGCTTGTCCTTTTTTGCTTTTGAGCATTTAGCATAATAACTATATTCTATTTTTATATTCCAGTGTTTCGTACAAAATCGTATAAAATCGTTGACAATCAATTTTAATCATGATAGCATACTTATATGGAACCGATTCCCCAGGAGAGTGTAGTATGACAATAAAAGACATCGCCGATAAGGCGGGGGTCTCCAAATCCACCGTTTCCAGAGTGCTGAGCGGCAACGGATATGTGAACGAGGAGACCCGGAAAAAAGTGGAATCCATTATTGAGCAGACCCATTACCTGCCTTCCGCGACCGCGCGAAGCCTTTCAAAACGGGAAACCAATGCAATCGGAGTCATTGTCCCGGAAATTGACAATAGCTTTTTCGGAGAAGTCCTGCGGGGAATCACCGAAATCGTCGACCAGAACAATCTTACCATGATCTGCTGCGATACGAACAATAATGCCCAGAAAGAGGAGCGCGCGCTTTCTATGCTCGGGCAGCAACGCGTGCGGGGCGTTATCATCACACCGGCCATCGACTATTCGGAACCGAACGCCGCGAAAAAGCTGCGGCGGCTGCTGAATAATCTGAACGTCCCGGTGGTCGTGGTGGACCGCGAAATTGATAACTGCACCTGGGACGGCGTTTTCTATGAAAATTTTCAAAGCGCTTACTGCGCCACAAAGGTGCTGATTGAAGAAGGCCACCGGAAAATCGGGATTATTACGGGCGATCTCGGGCTTAAACTGGCCCGTGAGCGCTATCAGGGCTTTCTGCAGGCGATGGAGGATTATGACCTGCCCGTGGAGCCGCAGTATATCTACCGGGGCGATTTTACCATAGACACCGCCTACCGGCTCGCGAAGAACATGTTTGAAAGCGGGGATGTGCCGGAAGCGGTCTTTACCTGCAACAACCGCACCAACCTCGGTTTTATCAAAGCCGCCAGAGAAAAAAAAATTAAGCTGGGGCATGATATTGCCGCAATCGGCATTGACCATGTGGAAGTTTTAGACATTCTGGATTACAATTTCAGCTATGTCACGAGGGACACCGTGGAAATGGGGCGGGTGGCAATCTCCATGCTGCTCAACCGGCTTAAAAATCCCGATATGCAGCGGAATTTCCGCATTATGCCCTATAAGCTGGTGCTGAAAGGTTCCGAGAAAAGGATGCCGGAATAAAAAACAAAAAGATGCCCTCCGGGCGTTCTTTTTGCAGAATTGTGGAACCGTTCCCACCCGTATTTGTCTGTCTTTTTCCCTGATTTGGTGCTAATTTGCACATTGCAAATAAAAATACAATGATTCAGAAAGAGGTAACGCATGATGAAAATGAAGATCTTTTCGATGTTATTGGCGGCC
The DNA here is from genome assembly GCA_023394255.1 of Bacillota bacterium. Classification (GTDB taxonomy): domain Bacteria; phylum Bacillota; class Clostridia; order Oscillospirales; family Ruminococcaceae; genus Anaerotruncus. The sequence goes on from JAEXAZ010000044.1 coordinate 21,915, forward strand.
GCTCTGACAGCGTCATTGGCAGGATGCTCCGGCACCCCGGCGCAAAACAGCAGCACGCCCGCACCCGCGCCATCTTCCGGTGCGGAATCCCAGCCCTCCTCCGCCCCCGAGAAATCCGGCCCATACAAAATTTCCGTCATCATCAAGGCTACCGACTCGGACTACTGGCAGACCCTGCTTCTCGGCTCCAAGGCCGCGGAAGCGGACAGCAACGGCAAGGTTTCCGTCACCACCGACGGCCCGCCGTCCGAAATTGACATTGACCAGCAGGTCTCCATTTTAGAGAATGTGATCGCCACCAAACCGGACGCCATCGTCATCGCCTCCACCAGCACCGACGCAACCGTCCCCGCCATAGAGGACGCCATGTCCCAGGGAATCCCGGTGATTACCATTGATAACAAGCTCAATACCGACACCTATACCTCCTTCCTCGCTACCGACCATGCTCTGGCGGCCGGCACCGCGGCGGAAAACATGCTCGAACTGTGGAAAAAAGACGGCATCGACCCGGCAGGTAAAAAAGTGGTGGTAATCAGCTCTGTCGCGGGCACAAAAGTCAACGGCGACAGGACGGACGGTTTTATCAATAAAATCAAAGAGCTTGTCCCTGACATCCAGGTGCTGGAAACACAGTACGGCGACAACGACATCACGAAGGCCCTGAGCATCACGGAAAACCTGATTGCTGCGAATCCCGACCTGATCGGCATTTTCGCGGATAACAACCACATGGGCGTCGGCGTTGCCAAGGCGCTTGAAGAGTGCGGCAAGCAGAACGATATTTACGCCTATGCGTTTGACGCGGACGCGGACGAGATCAGCGCGCTGGAATCCGGCATCCTGCGGGGGCTTGTGGTTCAGGACCCGTTCGGCATGGGATACCAGGGCGTACAGTACGCGGTCAGCGCCATTGAGGGCAATACCGTGGAAAAGGATGTCATCGTGGACGCGACCGTTGTGACAAAAGACAATATGCAGGAGGAAAAAGTCCAGAAGCTGCTGTATCCGGGCAAATAAATCCGGAAACAGGATTTGGAGAGCCCTTTTATGGCATG
>JAEXAZ010000102.1 GCA_023394255.1 Bacillota bacterium
AAAGAGCTGATGGTCATCCTCGGCGAGGCGGCGCTTACCGATATCGACAAGCTGTATGCGAAATTTGCGGATGAGTTCGAGCAGGAATATGTTTCTCAGGGCTATAACACCAACCGCGACATCGAGGATACGCTTGCGATTGGCTGGAAACTTCTGAATATCCTGCCGCGAAGCGAGCTGAAACGTATCAAGGACGAGTTTCTCGACCAGTATTACGGCAAATAATGCTTTGAATTCTACGGGAAAGGGGTGACAACCCTTGGCGAATACCAATGTAAACCCAACGCGTATGGAGCTGACCCGTCTGAAAAAGAAGCTGGTTACCGCCACACGCGGACACAAATTACTCAAAGACAAGCGGGATGAGCTGATGCGTCAGTTCCTCGATCTTGTCCGCGAAAATAAGGTTCTGCGCGAAAAGGTGGAAGCGGGAATTGCCGCCGCCAACAAAAATTTCGTGCTGGCCCGTGCGGGTATGAACGACGAGGTGCTCAACGTCGCCTTAATGGCGCCGATGCAGGAGGTCTATCTTGAGGCTTCCAACCGCAACGTCATGAGCGTTGAAATCCCCGTATTTGAGTATAAAACCCGCACAGCGGACGCAAACAATATCTACTCCTACGGTTACGCGTTCACTTCCGCGGATCTGGACGGTGCGGTGAAATCCCTGGCGGATATCCTTCCGGAGATGCTCCGGCTGGCGGAATGCGAGAAATCCTGCCAGCTCATGGCTGCTGAAATCGAAAAGACCCGCCGGCGTGTCAACGCGCTGGAACATGTGATGATTCCGGATATGCAGGAGAAAATCAAGTATATCACCATGAAACTGGACGAAAATGAGCGTTCCACTCAGATCAGGCTCATGAAGGTCAAAGACATGATGCTTGAGCAGGCGCATCATTACAAAGAACGGCAGAATGAGGAGATCGCTTAATCCACTTTTTGCCGCCATAAAACAGCAAAGGATTGCAGCCCCTGTCTATGGCGGGGGCTGCAATCCTTTGTTTTACATTGTATTTATTTGATTCTAGTTGATGTCGGCCCGGCTTTCCGGAACGATTTTCATCGCTTTATCCTGTGCCTCGATCGCCAGCCGCATTGCCTCGAAGGTATGCGCCTGCGTGATCGCGGTTTCAGTGCGGTGCAGACAGTCGCGAATCAGTTTGCCGAAAAAGACAAACCCGGTCTTGCCGGTTACCTGCTCGCGATGTTCCCCCTGCTGATCTACCCAGATGACATGGTCCCCCTGTTCGGAAACCGCTACATCGAGATATTTACGGATCTCAATGGAACCCTTTTCCCCCATGACGAATACGCGGCCGTCACCCCATGCGGACATGCCGTCCGGTGTGAACCAGTCGACCCGGAAATAACAGGTCGCGCCGTTTTCGGCGAGCAGTACCCCTTCGCCAAAGTCGTAAAAATGGGCCTTGTCGCGGTTGGCGTAGTTCGCCACCGCGCTTTGCAGGACGGTGGCGCTTTCGGCCCCGCAATAGGTCAAAAACTGTTCGATCTGGTGGCTGCCAAGGTCGGTAATAATACCGCCGTTTTGGCTTTCCTCAAAAAACCAGTCGGGGCGGATTGGCCGGTTCAGGCGATGCGGGGCCAGAATGGTCACCTGCAGCACCCGGCCGATCGTGCCCGAGCGGATCAATTCTTCCGCGAATACCGCGCCCTCTACATGAACGCGCTCCCCATAATAGACTACATATTTTTTGCCGGTTTTTTCACAGCCCGCACGCGCGGCGGCAAGCTCCTCCGCTGTAAGCATCCCGGGCTTATCCACAAAAAAGTCTTTGCCATGTGCCATAACCGACAATCCCAGCTCACACCTGCGGCAGGGCCGTACGGCGCTTACTACCATCTGCACGGCCGGATCTTCAAGAATCTCCGCTTCACTTCCGGCAGAGCCGGCCTGCGGGTAGCGCGCGAGAAATTCCCGCACTTTTTGCGGGTCGGAGTCCCAGACCTTTGTCAGCGTCGCGCCCGCTTCCAGAAGGCCGTTGCAGATCGCAAAAATATGGCCGTGGTCACGCCCGATTGCGGCGAAATTAAATTCACCCGGCTTGCAGACCACCTCCACCTTTCCCTGTGAAACGGGCGCATAGTTCATTCCATCCGATTTTTGCATTTACATTCCCCTTCTCAAAGTGTGCCGCCGACCTGGATGCCGGTATCCGCATAATTTTCGACACTCTTTGTCTTCTGGTGGAATCTGACGGCCTTGCTTACCAGCCCCTCCCTGGTATAAAAAGGGTCCTTCCCGCCCATCGGAAACGTCACTTTTTCGCCCGTGAATGCCGATTGGTAAACCGCCGTAATAAATTCGACCGTCTTGCGTCCATCCACGCCGGTGATGAGCGGATTGGAGTCCGTTTCAATGGCTGTAATCATATTCTCAATCTGGCCGCAGTGGTCGCGGTATGGAAGGTCCGGGAAGCTCCCGAATACATCCTCAATCTTAGTTTGCATTTCGCCGTCCGGCTCGGGGTAGCCGTTAGGCTGCTGCCGGTTGGCCATCACCCTGTGCGGGATTTCAATCGACCCGTTCGCACCGTCAATGATGATTTTCTGTTCCTCACCATGGTGCAGCAGCGAAGCGATTACGGTGCCCACCGCGCCGCTCTGGAAACGCAGCGTGGAAATGGAAACATCCTCGACCTCGCTGTTTGGATGGTTCTGGTTGGAAACCATGGCGGAAACCTCCGCGAGATCCCCCATCAGCCAGAGAAAGAGATCAATGTGGTGCACCGCATGGATAAAGGTGCAGCCGCCGCCCTCCTTCTCCCAGGTACCGCGCCACCAGAGATCGTAATAATTGTCTCCGCGCCACCAGAGCGAATTCGCCTGCGCGAAATAGATCTGCCCCAAAACGCCGCTGTCGATCAGCTTTTTGGTGCGCATGATGTCGGGTTTAAAGCGGTTCTGCGCCACAACGCCCAGCTTCGCGCCGCCTTCTTCCGCAGCGGCAATCATCCGGTCGCATTCCTCGAGCGAAGGCGCCATCGGCTTTTCGCAGAGGACATGTTTCCCGGCACGCAGAAAATCCACCGCCGCTTCACAGTGGGCGGAGGGAGGCAGACAGATGGATACAAGGCCGATGTCTTTTCGCTCCAGAAGCTCATGATAATCGGCAACCACATCACAGGCAAGACCGTATTTCCGGCATTTGGCCTCGGCCTTATCCCGAAAAATGTCCGCAAGCGCGCGGATCTCACAACGGCCCTTCAGCGCCTGATAGGCTTCAATATGGACGTTCGCGATATCCCCGGCGCCCAAAATTGCAATTCCAAGCATGAGAAACTCTCCTTTTTGATCGGGCGTTTTGCCCGGATAATCAGAGGGTAACCCGTTTTCCCTCCAGCGCGGATTGGTACGCGGCATAAGTCACCCGGATTGTCTCATAAGCGAGCGCAAAATCCGATTCGGGCGCTGCCTTATCCCCCGCCGCGCATTCCAAGATGTCCTGCAATTCGCCCACATAACCGCGGGCGTAAGATTCATCCAGAAAAATCGACTGCCAGCCCCGGCGGGTTTCGACCTTCTCGGTAAAAGATTCATTTTGCAGCTTTGCATCATCCACATGGTAGACCCGCATCTGGTCGCTCTGCGAAAGGTTGCAGAGATGCACCCCGCCGGTGGTGAACACTTCGACCGAATTGCGTACACCGCCGAGAATCAAGTCGCCCGCGGTGACGCTTCCCTTGGTGCCGTCCTCAAAGGTAAGGAGCAGGTTCGCCAGATCCTCCACGTCCTTCGGACGCGCGTGGATATTCCGGCGCTCCTCTTCGGTCAGTTCCGGCACCAGGCTGCCGACATCGCAGATCACGCTGCGCACCCCGCAGCCTTTCAAATAGAGCAGCGCGGTGAGCGGGTGGCAGCCCTGCCGGATCAGCGAGCCGCCGCCGTTTGCGCTCCAAAGCGCGGCGTGCGGCGCGTGCGATCCGCTATGCGATTCCTCGCCGCGCAAAAACAGCACCTTGTCGCCCGTCGCTTCGAGCAGCCGGCGGCTTTTCTGAACCGCCGGGGCATAGACAAAGTTTTCCGCATAACAAAACTGCTTTCCGCTCTTTTCTACCGCGGATTTAAGGTCATCAAGCTCCGCAGTCACCTTTTCCAGCATATCGGGCGTCTCCGGATCGCCAAACCAGCCGGTGAGCGGCTTTTCACAGATCACATGACAGCCGGCGGCCAGCGCGGTTTTGATCATTGGAACGTGCAGGTTCGGCGGCGTGCAGATATCCACCAGATCGGGCCGCTCCTGATCGAGCATCTCTTCCAGGCTCGCATAGGCATGAGCGATCCCATGCTTTCCGGCGAATTCCGCCGCGCGCTGCGACGGGGAAGCCACCGCGCAGATGCAAGGCTCGTACCCATGGGTCAAGCGGTAGGCTTCGGCATGCAGTTCCGCTGCGAATCCGCTGCCGCAGATACCGATTTTCAGTTTTTTCATAACAGGCTCCCCCCTTTTATCATTGCGTCACGCCTTTTTGGCGGACATCTTCTTTCTCAGCTTGCTGAATACGCCAAACTGTGAAAGGATCAGGCAGACGATGGCAATTATAAAGATCAGGCTGATCGGGCGCGTAAACATCGGCATGAAGCTGCCGTTCGAGATGGTCAGCGCACGGCGCAGGTTCGAGTCGGTCATCGAGCCGAGGATCACACCCAGCAGGAACGGCGCGGCCGGATATTCCGCCCATGCGAGGAAAAATCCCGCAAGCCCGAAGAAGAACATGACTTTTACATCGAATGTGATGTGGTTGATGACGAACGAGCCGACGACACAGAGCACATAAATAATCGGCATAAGAATTTCCTTCTTGACGCCGAGGATACGTACGGAGAATTTTGCGATAACCAGAGCCAGCAGGAACATCACAATCGCCGCAAGCGCAAGGTCAACAACCACCTGATAGAGGAACTCCGGGCTTTCGTTCATGAGAAGGGGACCCGGACGGTATCCATGCATCATGAAGGCCGCCAGCAGAACCGCCGCCGGTGCGCTTCCGGGAACGGCCAGGGAAAGAATCGGGATAATTGCGCCGCCGACACAGGAGTTATTGCCTGATTCGGCGGAAATAATACCCGCGTATTCGCCCTTGCCGAAATTTTCAGGATGTTTGCTGTTCGATTTGGTCGCCCAATAGGAGAGCCAGCCGCCGACATCCTCGCCGACGCCCGGGATAATGCCTACCCCCACGCCGATGAAGGACGAGCGGATAATGGCGGCAATGTGCTTTTTGAGGATGGCAACCCCCTCCTTCATTTTAAAGGGGGAATAGGTGAGGATCTGCTCCTCGGTTTTTTTAAACGCTTTGATGATCTCCGGGAAGCCGAACAGCCCGATCATAATCGGAATCAGCGCAAGCCCCGCCATGATGTTGACGTTCCCGTAGGAAAAGCGTGGAAACGCATCGATCTGGTCAAGCCCGACCTGCGCGATCAGCAGACCGATGACACCGGAAATCCAGCCTTTCACCGCACTGCCCTTGGAGGTCAGATTTCCGCAGATGATAACGCCGAAGATGCTGAGCAGGAAAAATTCCCAGCTGCCGAACTGCAGCGAAAGCTTGGTGAGCAGCGGGGTCAGCGTCAGCACGCAGAGCACGCTGACCAAAGTGCCCAGGCAGGAAGATGCGGTGCAAAGGAAGATCGCAAGCCCTCCCTTGCCCTGATTTGCGAGCGGGAATCCGTCAAGCGCGGTCGCGGCGCTGGCCGGGGTGCCGGGGATATTGAGCAGGACGGCCGCCTGGCAGCCGCCGGAGATCGAACCGACATAGACGCCGATCAGCGAGATAATTGCGCTGGTCGGGGAGAGGCTGTAGGTAATTCCGGTCAGGAGGGCCACCGCCATGGTTGCGCTGAGTCCGGGAAGCATCCCCATAATGAGGCCGGCGAACGTGGAAATGATCAAAACGCCGAGATTCAACGGCATCAAAACGTTCCCCAGCGCCTGCGCGAGATAGGTCAAAGCCATATATCTTTCCCCCTTACGGCAGCGGCACGCGGAAGCATACCTGAAATAGAAGTACGATCAGTGCGGAGCAAAGTACCGTAATGACAAGAATTTTTGTAAGGGAACCTGCGTCGAGGAAGAACATCAGCAGGAGCATGAACAAAAAGGTCGACAGCCAGAACGGAAGCAAATCGAGCAGCACAAACGTGTAAAGCGCCATCAGCAGCACGCCGGTCAGCATGCGCATGGTATTTTTGTCTTTTAAGATTCCGGAAAAATAGCTTTTGATCTCCGCGACACGGGCGGATATGCCGCCATCCTTAAGGCTGCTGACAAAGAGGGCCACCGAAAGCAGACAGAGCACCGCGCCCAGCATGGTCGGAACCAGCGCCGGAGAAACATAAAAGAGCTTGCCGGCCTTGTGATAAATCCCGATGCCGGCAAAAATGACGTAGACCGATAACGCAAACATTATGATCGATGAGAGGAAATCAAACCGCTTTCTCTCATTTTCCATAAAATCAACTCCTCTAAGAAGGTCATCTAAACAAAAACAGCCAGATCTTTTTCAAAATCTAACCGTTTTCCAACATGGCGTGCAAAACACGCCTTATTCCGAATCCGGCCGGTATCCAAAGGGAAAACTGCTTACGGCACAGTTTCCCTTTGGATGCATCACCTGAAAAGCTTTCAGCGGGGAATGCCAAACTTTTCCGGAGAAATTGTGGCGACACCGCAGTCATACAGCGTCCAGGTAACGGTGGACGAGAGCTTCTCCATGTAGGCAGCCGCCTCTTCGCCCTGCATGCCGTTGACAAGGAACCCTTTTGTCTTGCAGAAATCGAGGAAATCCTGATTCTGCAGCGCTTCAGAAAACGACTTGGAAACAGCGGCGGTAACATATTCCGGCTGGCCTTTCGGGAGCGCAATACCGGTCGTTTCGCCCATCGGGAGGCGGTCGGCCAATTCAGGAACGAATTCCAGAATCGAGGGGATCACCGTCCCGTTTTCAAGCGTGATATCCTCGGCGGAGAAGTTCGCGAGTGCGCGCATATCGCCCGAAATAAACATATCCTGCATCTCGACAAGCAGCTGGCTGGTGAAGTCCACCTCGCCGGCAAGCGCGGCGGTGACAGCTTTTCCGCCGCCCTCATATGGGACATGCTTATACTCAAGGCCGGCCGTCGCGCAGAGCACTTCGATGCCAACGTGTCCGCCGGAGCCCATACCGCCGGTGCCGTCGGTAATCTCGCCGGGATTCGCTTTCATTGCGTCAAGCAGATCCTGCGCGGTCTGATACGGGGAGTCCTTGCGCACGGCAAGCACATTCGGGGTAAAGGTGGCCAGGTAGAAATCCCAGTCCTTCGGAGTGGTATCGGCATAGCCGAGCACCGGCAGCGTGGAGAGGGACAGCATGCCGTTGGCAAGGATGTTATAGCCGTCCTTTTCGGCCTTCATGACCGTTAATGTACCAACCGAGCCGCCCGAACCGGGAGTGTTGGTGACAACGATGTTGCATCCCATATTTTTGCCCATAGCGTCGGCCAGCGCGCGGCCCGTCAGGTCGGTGGACCCGCCCGGATTCCACGGCACGACCATGTTGATGTCGCGCGAGGGGTACTTGTCTTCCCTGTTGAAAAAGTTTGTGGCGATCAGCCCGGCCACAACCACCACAACAACGATAGCCGCCACGATCAGGATTGATTTCTTTTTTTCCATTCTGAATCCTCCTTATAGTTTGTATACCGAACTGCCCTCCATGAGAGAACAGCTTTGTATCCGGGTATGCGGGCGAATGGGTTTCTCGCTCTCAATAATCCTGAAGAGCATCTCGGCAGCCATCCTGCCAAGGCCGATGCCCCCGAGATCCACACAGGTAAAATCGTTCGAACCGGTGCGCGCCCAGTCGGGTGAACCGACGATCACAACCGAAATGTCTTTCCCCGGCAGGATATGATGCTTTGCAAGGTACTGCACGCCGCCGCGCGCCTGGATGTTGTAGGCATAGAGCAGGGCGGTTGCGTCGGGATGCTCCCGCAGCGCCTGCTCGGTCAGCCGCGCGCCGTCCTCCTCGGTAAACTGCCCGTTGTAAATCATCCCGTCTTTCTCCGGGATTCCCGCCTCTTCCAGCGCGTCGCGGTAAGCTTTTTGGCGCATCTGGAGGCCGCCGAAATCGGCGTTCCATCCAATATAGGCGATCCTGCGGTGGCCGCACCGCAAAAACTGATCCATTGCAAGCCGGATGCTCTCGTAGTTCTGGGAAGAGGCCCAGAAATATTCTTCATCGATGTCAAGAGAACGGTCGACTACTACAAACGGCACCCCCATCTGACGGATCTGGCGGGTATTTTCGCCGCCGCGCGCCGTGGGGGTTATGATGTAGCCGTCCACCCGCTGCGCCTGCATGCGGTCGATGATTTCCGCCTCGCGTTCCGGGTCGTCGAAGGTATTGCAGATCGAAAGGATGTAGCCAAAACTATCCGCTACATTTTCAATGCTTACCACCATTTGAGTGAAAAACTGGTTTTGGAACTGCGGGACAAGCACCGCGACGATCTTGCGCTTTTTGCCGCGCAGACTGCTGGCCGCGCTGCTCTTGACGTAATGCAAATCGCGGGCGGCATCTTCGACCCGCCGGCGCATTTCTTCGCTGACATAGCGCTTTTTTGAGTTGTTCAGCACGTACGAAACGGTGGCCGCGGTGGTCCCGGCGCGTTTGGCCACATCTTTGAGAGTCGCGTATTGTTCCGCCATAATCGTCCAAACCCTCCTTATCAAACCAGCAAACGTTAACCGGCAATCGTTTGCTTCTATAAATAAAATAAAATAGATTAACAAAACAAGAAAATTTCAACTTCTTTGTATAGGCAATCGTTAATCTATCTCCCGCTCTAGTTATACCTATTTTGAGGGGCCAAGTCAATAAAAAAACGGGTGCTTTTGGCGTTTTCGTAGAAAAAGATAGGCAACATTCCTTTGCCTATGCAAAATAGATAGGCAAATCGTGTGCACATTTTGCCGAACATGCTGCCGCGTAAAATACATTTTGCAACGCCTGTTTTTCCCCGGCCGGCCGCAAAAGCATTTCTTAAAATCCGGTTAGTCCCGCTATTTGCGGGGCCGACCGGATTTGTTTACAATTTATACTTGATTTTTTTCCATCCGTGTATTATAGTAATATTAGCACTCAATATTAATGAGTGCTAAATTTTGTTTTTACTATACGAAGATAAAGGATGGATTTAGGATGGAAACGAAAGAATTCAAAGCTGAATCGAAGCGTCTTTTGGATCTGATGATCAATTCAATCTACACGCACCGGGAAATTTTTCTGCGTGAATTGATTTCCAACGCTTCCGACGCGATTGACAAGCTGTATTACCGTTCGCTGACCGATGGGAACACAGGGCTCTCCCGTGATGACTTTTCCATCCGGCTCGCCGCGGATAAAGAAAGCCGCACCTTTACTATTCAGGACAACGGATGCGGCATGAGCCAGGAAGAGCTGGAAAACAACCTTGGGACGATCGCGAGGAGCGGTTCTTTGCAGTTTAAGCAGGAGAATGAAGTCAAAGAAGACGTGGATATCATCGGTCAGTTCGGGGTTGGCTTTTATTCCGCGTTTATGGTCGCGTCCTGCGTAACGGTGGAAAGCAGGCAGTTTGGCTCGGACACCGCCTATCGCTGGGAAAGCCACGGGGCGGACGGGTATGTCATTGAGCCGTGCCAAAAAGAAACACATGGAACCACAATTACCCTGAAGATCAAGGAAAATACGGAAGACGACAACTACGACGAGTTTCTGGATCCGCACAGGATCTCCGCGATCGTGAAGAAATATTCGGATTACATCCGGTATCCCATTAAGATGGACATGCCCGCTTCCCGCCTGAAGGAAGGCTGCCCGGAGGATAAGCCGGAATACGAGCAGTATCTCCAAAATGAGACGCTCAACAGCATGGTGCCGATCTGGAAAAAAATGAAATCCGAAGTGACCGATGAGGATTACAACGCGTTTTATAAAGAAAAATTCTTCGATTATGAGAATCCCGCCCGCATCATCCACAGCAGTACGGAAGGCAGCGCGACCTATCAGGCGCTGATGTTTATCCCCGCACGCGCGCCGTTTAACTATTACAGCCGCGATTACGAAAAGGGCCTGCAGCTTTATGCCAGCGGCGTCCTCATCATGGATAAGTGCGCCGACCTTCTGCCCGACTGTTTCAGCTTCGTGAAAGGGCTTGTCGATTCGCAGGATTTAAGCCTGAATATCTCCCGCGAAATGCTCCAGCATGACCGCCAGCTCAAGTTGATTGCCGGGCGCCTGGAGAAAAAAATCCATTCCGAGCTGCTTTCCATGCTGCAGAATGAGCGTGAGAACTATGAAGCCTTCTACAAGAATTTCGGCCTGCAGCTGAAATATGGCGTTTACGGCGACTATGGCGCAAAAAAAGACCTGCTCTCCGATCTGCTGCTCTTCTATTCTTCCAGTGAAAAGAAGCTCGTCACACTTTCCGAATACGTCGGCCGCATGAAAGAATCGCAGAAACACATTTACTATGCGTGCGGCGATACCGTGGAAAAGATTGACCGTCTGCCGCAGACCGAACTGGTTCGCGACAACGGATATGAAATCCTCTATCTGACGGAAGACGTCGACGAGTTCGCGCTCAAAATGCTGCTCGAATTTGAAAAGAAAGAGTTCCGTTCCGTATCCGACAGCGATCTCGGACTTGAGGATGAGACGGAAAAGGAACAGACCAAACAGAAAAACGAGGAGAATAAGGACCTGCTGTCTTATATGAAGGACGCCCTGAAGGACAAGGTAAATGACGTACGCCTCTCCTCCCGCTTGAAATCCCATCCCGTCTGCCTTTCCAGCCAGGGTGCGTTGTCTCTGGAGATGGAGAAGGTGCTGAACACAATGCCGGGCGACAACAAGGTGAAAGCGGAGCGCGTGCTGGAAATCAACGCCTCCCATCCCGTATTCGCTTCCATGCAAAAGCTTTTTGAAAGCGATCAGGAAAAAATCAAAACCTATGCCGATCTTCTCTACACACAAGCCCTGCTGATTGAGGGCATGCCGATTGAAGACCCTGTAAAATTCTCCAATGCCATCTGCGACCTGATGGCGGAAAAATGATCCGCGCAAGCGCGAAAACGATTGAATCGTTTTCGCGCTTATTTTATTGAATTTCATATTGACAATGATGCCGAAACCGCTATAATGATGTCTGCCGGCCTTTTCGGGTTTAAAAATCACAGGAGAAAACTGAGGTTGCAGGACATATGGAAGACATCGAAAAAATCAATTCCCGAAGCTATCTTTTGGGGCTTACCTGGCCAATCTTTGTGGAATTGGTTTTGCAGATGCTGGTCAGCAACGTCGACCAGCTGATGGTCGCAAAAACTTCTTCCACCGCCGTTGCCGCAATCGGAAACGCAAACGTGATTACCACCCTGCTGCTGATCTCTTTTTCCGTGATTTCCATGGCGGCCACCATTTTGATCACACAATACATCGGCGCGGGGAGTACCCACCGTGTGGCGCAGACCTATACCATCTCCCTGCTGGTCAACTTCCTGCTTTCCCTTGTCATCAGTGCGGGGCTTTCGGGATTTTCCGTGCAGGTTTTTCATCTGATGGGGGTGCCGCGCGAACTGATGGCAGAATCGGTGAGCTACCTGCGCATCATCGGAATCGGGATGCCGCTTCAGGCTGTTTACCTCACGTTTGTAGCGTTTTTCCGGGCGAACGGCATGACGCGGCAGACGATGCTGATCTCCATCATCATCAACCTGCTGAATATCGCCGGAAACTTTGTACTGATCAACGGCTTTGGCCCCATTCCGATGATGGGGGTCGCGGGAGCCGCTGTTTCCAGCAACCTGTCCCGCCTGATTGGGGCAGGCATCATTATCTGGATGTTCCGCAAATTTATTGCCGCACCGATCAGCTGGTCGCACCTCAGGCCGTTCCCTTTTAAACAGCTGACGCTTTTGCTGAAAATCGGGCTTCCATCCGGCGGCGAATCGATCTCTTACAATATGACGCAGCTTTTTATCCAGGCAATGTGCAATACCCTGCCTGTCTTTGTGATCACCTCCCGCGCGTACTGCAATATGTTCGCGATGCTGTCCTATATTTTCACTTCGGCAATCGCGCAGGCAACGCAGATTGTCGTGGGCTACCTGATTGGAGCACGGCGCACGGAAGAGACCGATCAGCGCGTAAATTCCACGCTGCGCGTTTCCATGGCCGTTTCATTTGTGATTTCACTGCTGCTCTACCTGTTCTGCCTGCCGCTGTTCGGGCTGTTTACCAGCGACCCGCAGGTGCTGGAGATGTGCAAGACGATTATGCTGATTGAAATTTTTCTGGAACAGGGGCGCGCCGCCAACATCGTTCTGTTCCGCGCTTTGCAGACAGCCGGCGACATCCGTTTCCCGATCTGCCTGAATGTGTCGACCGTCTGGACGGTTGCGGTTGGAGGCGGGTTCCTGCTGGGTAAAGTGCTGGGGTTCGGCCTGCCGGGCATCTGGATTGCGATGGCAATCGACGAGGGCTTTCGCGGCGTGGTGTCATACCTGCGCTGGCACAGCGGTAAATGGCGTTCCAAACACCTGATTGGCTGAAATGTGAAAAGCAATTGAAAATCAGGGTATACTGAAAGAGACAATTGAGGTAAAGGGGAGAATTTTATGACAATTAACCGCAGTAAAGTTGCAATCATTGGTACGGGGCTGGTAGGATCGTCCACCGCGTTCAGCCTGGTTACACAGGGTGTCTGCGACGAGGTGCTGCTGATCGACCTGAATAAAGAGCGCGCCCGCGGCGAAATGATGGACCTGCGCCATGGCATTGACTATCTGAACCGAAATGTAAAGGTGAATGCCGGCGATTACAGCGACTGTGCCGACGCGGACATCGTGGTGATTACCGCCGGCGCTCCCCCCCGTGAAGGCCAGACCAGGCTTGATACGCTGGACGCCTCCAAAAAAATCATTCATTCCATTGTCGGGCCTGTCATGGAGAATGGATTTACCGGTATCTTTTTAATGATCTCCAATCCGGTGGATATCATCGCGCAGTATGTTTACAAACTTTCCGGGCTTCCCAAGAGCCAGGTGATCGGAACCGGAACCGCGCTGGACACCGCCCGGCTGAAAACATTGA
>JAEXAZ010000166.1 GCA_023394255.1 Bacillota bacterium
GTGTAACATTGCGGTTTTTGAAAAGCAATCCCTGTGAAAAGCAAAACAGGATGTGCGGGCGGCAAAAGCAGCCTGCACATCCTGAAAACGAGTATCAAACAGAATTATTTAATTTGACAGAACTCAATTTTTTCGCCGTTCGGGCCGATAAACGTAAAGTAACGGTTGGAACGCGGCGTGAACATTTCGTTGGATTCGATGCCATTCGTTACGAACTGTACGCCCATCGCGGAAACTTCTCCGAAGGCGGCGTCCAGATCGTCGCTTGCCAGGGCAATGTGATCGATATTCCCGGCTGGTTTTTGGTCGCCGCGGCGGGGATAGTATTCAACCACACAGCTGCCGCATTGCAGCATCCCTCTGACATCATGATCCACCAGACGTATAAATCCGAGGTTTTCATAGAAAGCCACTGTTCCGGCGGGATCATCGGTGGGGACTGCCACATGGGCAAGCCCGGTAGGCTTGTTTTTCAGCATACTGACAGTTCCTCCTCAGCCGACAATGCTTTTGATATACGCGCCGATTTCCTGATCCTTGCAGTCGGCGAAGAACAGTTCTTTGAATTTCTCGCCGCTGACGGCGCCTTTCACCAGTTCGGGATCAATGCCTTTCAGGCAGGTGATAAGATCTTTGAAATTGTTGGCACGGACAGTATCCAGGATCTTTTTATTGCGCTGTTCCGGAACAACACGCTCTTTGGGATAGCCCTGGCCGCTTTCGCAGCTGAACAGTTTTTCAAAGACATATTCGAGGTTCAGTTCGGCGCCCCAGCCAAAGCCCTTCGCAAACGGCAGGGAGATCGCGTTGCCGTCGTTGATCTGAGCGAAGAGATAAGCGTCGCTGGGATCGGCCACATAGCCGCAGATGACGCCGGGGAAACTGTTGAGCCCGAGCATCGCGCCCTCGCCGGTTCCGCAGCCGGTCACAACATAGTCGACAGCCTTGCTGTTGAGCAGGATCGCCGCAAGGATTCCATTCTGAACATAAGTGAGCTGTGCCTTATCGTCGCCGGAATACATGCCATAGTTGACGACGGTATGTCCCAGAGGTTCGGCCACTTTTTTCAATGAGTTGAAGATCAGCTCATTTTTAGCGGCCTGGCTGTTTTCATTAATCAGTGCAATTTTCACAATCGGTTCCTCTCTTTCCTTGATAGGTGTCATTTATAAAACGCTTTGAATGCCCTTAAATACCTGAGACTGGCTAAGACCGTATTCTTCGAGAAGATCATCCGGTTTGCCGGACTGGCCGAACCGGTCCTGAACGCCGATCTTCTTGAATTTGTAGTCGCCGTTGCCGATCAGCACATCAGCCACCGCGTCTCCCAGACCGCCGATGACGCTGTGTTCCTCAACCGTTACCACTTTCCCGCACTTCTTAGCATACTTCAGCACACAGTCCCTGTCAATCGGCTTGAGGGTATGCACATTGATGACAGCGGCGGACACCCCCTGCTTTGCCAGTTCATCCGCGCAGTCCAACGCGGTCTTGACCATGATGCCGCAGGCGAACACCGCGACGTCGGCGCCTTCGCGCAGAACGTTCGCTTTGCCGATTTCAAACGGCTGCTCCTCTTCAAACACTTCGCCGGGCAGACGCGCAAGACGGAGATAGGCGGGGCCTTTCATTTCCGCGAGCGCATTGACCGCGCGATGGGTTTCATTGGCGTCACACGGAACAATCACGGTCATCCCCGGGATAACGCGCATGAGGGCGAGATCTTCGATTGCCTGATGGCTGCCGCCGTCCTCGCCCAGCGTGATCCCGGCGTGGGTCATGCACAGCTTCACGTTGAAGTTCGGATAGGCGATGCTGTTCCGGACCTGCTCATACGCACGTCCGGCACCGAAAATCGCGAAGGTGCTGCAGAACGGGATATACCCCATGGTGGAAAGGCCGGCACTCATGGAAACCATGTTCGCTTCCGCGATTCCGGCGTTGAAAAACCGGTCGGGGAATTGATTTGCAAAGGTTGCGGTCATGGTGGCGTGTGCGAGGTCTGCGTCCAGCACCACGACTTTATCATTTTTGGCTCCCAGCGCGGCCAGAGCCTCGCCGTATGCCACACGTATTGCTTTTTTTTCTCCCATTGTTCAGCCCTCCAGTTCCTTGAGTGCAAGCTGACGTTCGGATTCGCTCGGCGCCTTGCCGTGCCAGCCTACCTGATTTTCCATAAAAGAGACCCCTTTGCCCTTTACCGTATGGGCAAGGATGCATTTGGGCTTTCCGGGAACGGTTTTAATGTTCAGCGCGTCGACGACCTGCTCCAGATCATTTCCGTCCGGCAATTCAATGACGTTGAACCCGAACGCGGTGAATTTCGCTTTCAGATCCCCCAGCCCCATCACCTCTTCGTTGGTTCCGTCGATCTGCAGGCCGTTGTTGTCAACCAGAATAGTCAAATTGTCCAGTTTATAATTGGCGGCCGCCATGCAGGCTTCCCAAACCTGGCCTTCCTGCAGTTCGCCGTCGCCGAGCAGCGCGTAAACGCGGATATCGCTCTTTTGGGCTTTTGCGCCCAGCGCCATGCCGGTTGCTATCGAAACGCCCTGCCCCAGCGAACCGGTGGAAGCGTCAATTCCGGGGACTTTTTTTGCGTCCGGATGCCCCTGCAGGATACTGTGCAGCTGGCGGAAGTTACGGAATTCCGCTTTATCAAAGAATCCCAGATCGCCGAGGACCGCATAGTAACAGGGGGCCGCGTGCCCCTTGCTCAATACGAATCGGTCGCGGTTGGGGTCATCGGGGTTTTTGGGGTCAATACGCATCTGGGTGTAATAAACGCCCGCCATCAATTCCACCGCGGACAGCGAACCGCCCGGATGGCCGCTTGCAGCGTCCGCAAGCATGTTGATGATGTCTTCGCGCAGCTGCGTACATTTTGACCGAAGTTCAACAATGTCCATAGAATACCTCCGCCTATGTAGTTTGATTTTGTAGATTCAATCGTAACATATCATACAATCCAACAATACAATATCCTATTTTCCGTACAAAGTCAACTGCTAAATCAACAGGATATTGCGTTTTTTATACGGCTTGGCAAAAATAATATTGACGAATGAAAAAAGAAGTGTTTTAATGAGACCAAATATACTTTTGCCCGACATCATGCAATTTTAAACCGACGGCCTTTGTGGGCAGGCCGGAACTACTTTTGAACAGGTGAGAAAAATGAAATCAATACAGCGGGTTCCTGTGGTGCAGCAGGTGGCAGAAAACATTAAAGAATATATCTTGTCCGGGGCGGTTGAGGTTGGGCAGAAGCTGCCTTCCGAAAAAGAGCTTTGCGACCAGATGAGCGTAGGCCGCGGAACTGTGCGGGAAGCGTTCCGAATCCTCCAGACCAGCGGCTTTGTGGAGATCAAGCCCGGCCGGGGGGCGTTTGTGGCCCGTACGGAAGAGCAGGAGCTGGAAAATATTGTAGAGTGGTTTATGCAGAACGAAGTGGAGCTGAAGGACGTTATTGAAATCCGAACGGCGCTGGAACCGCTCGCTATTCGCCTGACCATCCAGCGCTGCTCCGATGCGGATATCGCTCAGCTTGCCCGCACCCACGAAAAGTTTATGTCGGCAATTGAAAACCATGATGTGGCCGCTATCGCGAAATATGATGAAAAGTTTCATAACCAGATCGTGGAAAAAAGCCAAAATAAACTGTTGATCAGCATCAACCGCAGAGTGAGCGAATGTGCGCAGGCATTCCGCAGCAAGACTTTTTTGGTGGAGCAGAATGTGAAAAATGCAATTGAGCCGCACAGCAACATTATGGAATCCATCAGCAGGCGTGACATTGACCAGGCCGAACGCTATATGCGCAGCCATCTGGACCAGGTGCTGATCGATTTGGAAGAATTGACGGTTCAGAAAGAATCTTGATAAACGAAGAGTATTTTAACCGCAATTTGCACAAATTAATATGTAATTATTTGTAATATTAAGCACTAGACAAAAATTGTAGGACATCATATAATTTTAGGCAAGACATCATACAATCCATACACTGTAATGTTTGCTTACCCCTTTTGGGGAACAAAGAATTAGGAGGAACCATCAAAATGAAAAAATTAGTCGCAATGGCTCTGGCTCTTGCAATGACCACCCTCACCGCCTGTGGATCGGGCGCCGCATCCTCGTCATCAGCCCCTGCCGGCGAAGCTTCCGCACCCGCCGCTTCTTCTGAGGCTGCAGGCGCCGGCTCGGAAATTGAGCCTGTTACACTTACGATTTATTCGCCCGGAAACGAAAATTCCGTTCCGACAAAAACCATCATCAAATATGCGGAATTGGTAAATGAGGCTTCTGGCGGCGCGATTACCCTTGATGTACACCATTCCAACGAGCTCGGAAACGACGCGGAAGCGATTGAGTCCACCCGTATGGGAACCATCGATATCATTTTTGCGGGTACTTCCGGCTTTACTTCCTTCTATGATAAAGCCAAGGTCCTCGACCTGCCGTTCCTGTTTGACAGCGCCGAGGAAGCTTATGATGTTGTCAACAGCGACGTCGGCGAAAAGATTTTTGCCGATTTCCCGCAGGTTGGCCTGATCTTCCTTTCCGAAGGCGATAACGGCATGCGCCAGATTTCCACCACCAACAAGCCGGTTCACACCGCTGCCGATGTGAAAGGCCTGAAACTGCGTGTCCCGACCAGCCAGATGTATCTGGACTGCTGGGAGACTCTGGGCGCCACCCCGATTGCGCTGGCGCTGAACGAGCTGCCGATTGCGCTTTCCAACGGGACCGCTGAAGCACAGGACAACGCGACCTACCATCTGGTCGCCAACGCTACCTATGACAGCATCAAATATTTTTCCAATATCAACTATATGTGGATGGGCTGCACGATGGCTGTCAATGCCGTTTCCTGGCATTCTCTCCCCGAAGCAACTCAGAAGATCCTGAAAGAGCAGGCCGCTGTGGCTGCCAAGTATTCCTTTGATACGATTGCGGAAGACAATGTGACTGCGACAAAAACCCTGCAGGATGCCGGCGTTGAGTTTGACACCGACCCGGATATCCAGAGCTTTAAAGACGCACTGGGCGGAACCGAATTTTATAAGCGCTATTCGGAAGAAAAATGGTACGACCAGTCTCTGATCGACGAAATCCTGGCTTATAACAAGTAATTTGGCAATCGCCCGGTGCGATGGATTGCTGCGTCCCTGTCATCGGGCTGGGACGCAGTTTTTATAACCCGAGGCTATGCACCACATTGTTAAGGGAGTGTTTCTCTTGAAAATTTATAAGAAAATTACAGATGCAATTGTAAAGGTAACGGGAATTATCCTGATGCTTTTGGTTGCGGGCCTTGCGGGGCTGATCATTTTTGAATTGCTCATACGGAATCTGCTGGATAAGTCTTTCCGCGCTTCCATCGAAGTATGCGGTATCATGTTTATGTGGATGGCTTTTCTCGGTATCATTTATCTATATGATAAAAGCCGCTTAATGCGGTTCGAAATACTGCTTGCCCGTGTAAAGGAACCTGTGACGACGATCCTTTGGTATATCAATAAAATCGTCAGCCTGCTGCTCGGGGCTGTCATGGTGCTTTCTTACATCAACCTTTATCCATATATCAGTACGCGGTATTTTTCAACGATTCAGTTTCTCCCCTACTCTTTCCAGTTTCTTCCGATGGCGCTGGCCGGTGGGTTTATGGTGCTGAAGACGATTTATCAGTTGATTGAGAAATCAACCGTTCCGGCAAAACGTGAAGGGAAAGGCAGGTAAGAAAGTATGATTCTTTTTGTGATTTCGTTTGCAATACTTTTGATCATCGGAGTGCCGATCAGTATCTCTATCGGTGCAAGCGCCGTTTTGGCTTGCCTGTCGCTTGGTTATCCGCTGATGGTCATCGGCCAGAAGATGGTCACGGGAGTTGACTCTTTCCTGCTGATCGCGGTTCCGCTGTTTATTCTCGCGGGTAACCTGATGAACGCGGGTAAAATTACGGACAAAATCTTCGGTACGGCGAAAGAGCTGGTCGGCTGGGTCCCCGGCGGCCTCGCGCATGCAAATGTTGTGGCGAGCATTATCTTTGCCGGAATGTCCGGTTCCGCTGTTGCGGATGCCGGCGGCCTTGGCACCATTGAGATGGAAGCGATGACGAGCAACGGCTATGACAAAGAGTTTTCGGGCGCTGTAACAGCGGCTTCCTCCGTGATCGGCCCGATTTTCCCGCCAAGTATTCCACTGATTATTTATGGCTCTGTTGCCAGTGTCAGTGTCGGAAAGTTGTTCATGGGCGGCATTGTCCCCGGCCTGCTGATGGGCGTAGCTTTGATGATCCTGATTTACATTTATGCGGTAATCCGCAAATATGAACGGCATCCGTTCAGCCTGCGCGCTCTTGGCAAGCAGCTTGCCCATTCCGTTTTAGCGCTGATTACCCCGCTGATCATCCTCGCGGGATTTACAACCGGCTGGTTTACCCCTACCGAGGCTTCCAGTGTTGCGGTTGTTTATTCCCTGGTCATCTCTATTTTTGCTTACAAGACCATGACCTGGAATGATTTTAAAAAGTGCCTGCTTGATTCGGCGACTTCTTCCGCGAACACCCTGTTTATTATCGGTACTTCCACATTGGTGAGCTATGTTCTGGTCAAAGAGGGAATTTCCAGACAGATTGCCGATTTCATTCTGGGAATCAGCAGCAACCCTGCGATTATTCTTTTAATCATCAACGTTGTTCTGCTCATCCTCGGCATGGTTATGGAACCCGGCGCCATTTTGACGCTGATGCTGCCGGTTCTGCTGCCGATTGTCAACGGGCTGAATCTGGATCTTGTCCATTTTGGTGTCGTAATGGTGCTCAACCTGATGATTGGGCAGGTTACACCGCCGTTTGGCGTCTGCCTGTTTGTGATCTCGGACGTCGGCAATATGAATTTGGAACGGCTGTCTAAAGCAGTGCTGCCGTTTATCATACCGCTTGTAATTACGTTACTGCTTTGCACTTATGTTCCGGGCGTTGTCACATGGCTGCCTAATCTAATGATTCATTCAGCTGTGTAATTTTATCAGAAAAGGAGATTAAATAATGGATATGAAAAGTTTCAGACTGGACGGAAAGGTAGCGCTGGTAACGGGCGCATCGTATGGGATCGGGTTTGCAATCGCGAGCGGGTATGCCGCGGCGGGAGCGAAGATCGTGTTCAACGATA
>JAEXAZ010000203.1 GCA_023394255.1 Bacillota bacterium
GTATGGAAGAGGTGGTGCGGCGTTATGGCCCGGATGGATTTACGGTTCGGTATCCCGGCGCACAGTATCTGATTTTCTATAACCACGGCAATCCCCAGCGCGCCCGCTGGACGATCATGCACGAGCTGGCGCATGTTTTTTTGGGGCATATCCGTCAGGGCGAACCCGTTCTCTGCGCGAACACGCGCCACCGTGATTTTTACGATGTGCAGGCGGACAATTTCACCGCCCGGGTGCTCTGCCCCAATGTGGTGGCGCATTTCTGCGGGGTCCGGTCCGCGCAGGAACTGCGAAAGCTGACCGACTTATCTGCGCAGGCGAGCGAAAACTGCTGGAAAAACCTCTGCGAGCGGCGGCTGGAAAATGATTTTCTGACCGACCCCGGCGAAAGAGCGGTATATCAGAACTTCCGCCCGTTCATCAGCGCTTATTGTGCAAATAAGACGCCGGAAGATGTTTCTGTGGAACTTCCGCCCGGCGTTCGCAGCAGCTACCGTTTATAGCATAAGGTCAGTCCCCGCATAAACTGAATTGTTTATGCGGGGACTTTTCCTTTTCTGAAAGCGTATTTATGCGGCGGCAGTCTGTTCTGTAAACGGGGTCAGCTCTGCAAGCGTCTCCGCAACCTCCCGGCAGCTCATGACCTTGTCCGGTTCAAACCGTCCGTCAATCAGGGGAAAAACGCCGTTGTCCACAAGCGTCTGAACAATTCTGGGTTTCTCGCACCGGTCAAGATCGCCGATTGCGATGTGCTGATCCTTTGCCTCAAATTCATAGAGGATAAACACCGCTTTCGCAAGCATCTCTCTTGTTACCGGAGCGTCGGGCCGGAAATACTGCTTTTCGCCGTCGGCCTCCCAGCCGACCGCTCCGGTAACCGCGGCGGTTTCAATGAAATCAAAGTCCTGATCCTGCCAGGTGACATCCTCAAACAAGCCATAGATATGCCCGGTATGCTCCTGCGTGTAATATTTGGAGGAGGAGGGCACGTAAACCGGCAGATGCGCCGCGCGCACCAGAAGGTTCGCCAGGTCGCGTTTCGTTGCCGGGGTATCGGCCTGATACTGTTCCAGACTGTCCATCTGTTCGGGATAAAGGTAACGTGCCAGCTCCCGAACACCCTTGGCATAGCGGAAAGCAGGGGAGGAGATCAGCTTTTCGTTGATGACATAGACGCGGCTGTCCTTCACCGCTCGAACCGTATCGAATCCGGGACGGATCGTGATGGAATGCAGGTCCCCTCCCGCATTCATCGCACCGCGCTGGGAGACGTAAACATCGATCTCGTCTGCAAGCGCGAGGATTCTTTCCGCGCCGAACGCGGCGATGGAGCTCCCCGGACTGATTGGCTCGGCATCCTGCGCCGCGTTTTCTCCGCCCGCCATTTTAATCGCCAGCCCCGGCATGGAATCCGGTGTAACGGTGCGCAGATTGACTTCCGTGGATTCAAAAAACACCGTCTGTTTTTCCGCAATCCCGGCTGTCTTTTCCGTAATTGCGTTCAGGTCCGCATGGAACTGCGCCAGCCTTTCTTTCGCGGTGTCTTCGGTTCCCGTAAGCATGGCGAGCTTTTCAATATAGCCGTCAAAGTCCTCAAACGTTTCCGGATAGAGGGAAACCACCGTCAGCCCGGCATTTTCCAGCGCTTTAACAAAATCGGGCACCTTGCGCGTGATAAACGGGCGGATCAGCACACAGTCAGGGTCCGCCGCGATTATTTTTTCAGGATCGGCGTCATAGTCATAGTGATCCAAAAAGGCGGCTTCCGGGGGATAGGTTGAGGTGTCCTGCGCACCGATAATCCTGTCTCCGGCGCCTAGGGAATAGAGGTTTTCCGTATGCGCCGAGTAAAGGGAAATGATCCGTTCGCAGGGCTTTTCCAGCGCGATCTCCCGTCCGTCATCGTCCGTAAAGGAAATCTTCGCATTCTGAACGGACGAGGACGGCGACTCAGCGGGCTGGGGCTGGTTTGGCTGCCCACACCCTGAGAAGATCCCCACCGTCAGCAGGGCAGATAAGAGGTAAGCGGCAAGCTTTTTCATCGTTTACTTTGTTTCCTCGCTTTTAATGGCTTCCGCGACATGGGCGACGTAGATATCGCGGATGCTCTGATATTCTCCCAGCCCTTTCAGCACCGGTTCCACTTCGTAACCTTCCGATTTGAAGACCGTTTTCCAGGAGCCCTCCTCGTCCCCCGCCATGTCGTTATTGGCATGGTCGCCCGCGACCACCATCAGCGGGGTCAGGATGACCTTTGCGACCCCCAATTCCTTCACGTCATGAACCGTTGTTTCAAGATCGGGGAACCCTTCCACGGTGCCTACCAGAATATTCTTATCATTCTGGCTGAAATAGTAGGCCAGCGCGGCATAGGCGTTATTTGCAAAATGTTCAGTACCGTGTCCCATCAGCACCAACGCGGTATCGTCGGGAACCGTGAATTCCTGATCAATCGCGGCCGCGACATCCCGATAGTCCTGTGTGGAAGAGAGCAGCGGCTCGCCAAATGTGAGCGTTTCGAAATGCTCCGCGTATTCATTGACTTCTCTGACCATGTCGTCATATTCCAAACCATGCATCACATGGGTAGGCTGGCAGATCAATGTTCCTACACCCTCGTCAACCAGCCGTTCCATCGCCTGCTTGACATTATCAATCTCCAGGTTATCGCGGCTTTTCAGCTTATCAATGATGATCTGGCTGGTGAATGCGCGCCGCACCGTATATTCCGGGAATGCGCTTGCGATCCCTTTTTCAATTGCCCCGATGGTCGCCTCGCGGGAGTCGTTGTAACTGGTCCCGAATGAGACCACCAAGATTGCTTTCTTGTCCGGATCGCCTTTTTTCACCTCAGTCTGCTCCGCCGGAGTGCCCTGCGGTTGGGACTCCGCCGACGAGGAAGACGCCGTAGTCTCCGAAGAGGCGGGTTCCGCAGATTCAGACCCCGCTGAAGAGGAAGCTTCAGGCGCCGTGCCGCCGCAGGCGGACAGGATCGATACACACAGGGTTGAAGCCAGCAAAATATTCAATAATCGTTTCATTTTTGTTCTCCTTTACATTCCAGACGTTCATTTATCTGATCGCGGATAAAAAAGCCCTTGTCGCCAAGCACTTCAGCCTCCACGCCAAATACATTCGCAAAAAATGCGGTGGTCATCACTTCCTGCGGCGCTCCGCACGCCGCGACCCGCCCTTCTTTGAGCGCGATCATATAATCGCTGTACCGATAGGCCGATGCCAGGTCATGGTTGATCGCCACCACGGTTAAATTTGTGCGGGCAACCCGTTCACGCAGATATCCTGTCAGCTGAATTTTAACCCGGATATCGAAATCCGACATTGCTTCGTCCAAAAACAAAATACGCGGGTCTTGCACCAGAGCGCGCGCCAGAATCACCCGCTGAAACTCTCCGCCGCTGATTTGGGTCACCGGCTGGTCACAAAGCGCCCAGGTATCCGTCTGCTCCATCACGTTACGGACAGTTTCCATCTGTTCCGCCGTCGGCGGGCTGAATCTGGAGCGTTGGGGATGAAGCCCGAATACCACCATTTCCAGGCAGGAAAACGGAAACTTGTTCTCTTCCTGCTGGCGCACGGTTGCGAACTGCCTCGCGCGCAGAGGAAGCGCCATACGCGCCACATCTTTCCCCTGATAAAGCACTTTTCCGCTTTCGCAGGAGCGCGCGCCGCTAAGCAGATGCAGCAGCGTGGATTTCCCGCTGCCGTTCGGCCCCACCAGCGAGACATAAGCGCCCTGCGGAATGCGCGCGCTGATCTGATGCAGCACCCGCCGCCCGCCGTAGGAAAAGTTGACATCGCGGGCCTCCAGAATCCAGTTTTCCATGTCAGCCCCTCCCATTGGAATGCCTCAAATAGACAAAGATAAAAAATGGGCCGCCCAACAGGGTCGTGAGCACGCCCACCGGGATCTCACCGGTGGAAAATATCCGTGTGGCGCTGTCCGCCAGAAGCAGCAGCAGCCCGCCCGTCAGGGCTGAAAGCGGCAAAAGCACGCGGTTGTCACTGGTGAGCCAAAACCGCAGGATATGCGGGACCACCAGCCCCACAAAGCCGATCACCCCGCTGACCGCTACACAGGCCGCCGTCATGCAGGAACCGAGGATCAGATAAAAAAGCCTCGTCCTTTTCACAGGGACGCCCAGCGACAAAGCCGTCTCGTCTCCCATGGTCAGAACATTCAGGTCGTTTGCAAACCAGAAAGCAAGGATGCACGCCGCCAGAACCACCGGCGCCACCGTCCGGACATCGCTCCATGTGTTTGCGGAAAAGCTCCCCATCAGCCAGAATACGATCGCGGAGACATTTTCACCCGACAACATCTTCAGGAAGCTGATTCCGGAGGAAAAAACCGAAGATACAATAATCCCTGACAGGATCAGGCTGGAGGAAAGCATTCCGCCGCCCTTCTGCGCAATCAGGATCACGATGGCAAGCGTGAGAAACGCGAATAGGAACGCCGACGGCACGGCCGGAATCCGCACACCGTAGGCAAGCCCAAGATAAATGACGAGCGACGCGCCAAATGCAGCGCCCGTTGATACCCCCAGCGTATAAGGG
>JAEXAZ010000191.1 GCA_023394255.1 Bacillota bacterium
CCGGATACGCGAACCTTTTATACCGAAATCAGCCGCTTAAGAGAAGACCTGTTAGCAGAACTAAGACAGACAAGGCAGGAAAACAACCAAAATATTTCCAGAACGGTGACAGCGTTGGGGCAGTCGCTTACAGCGAATCAATCCTTAATGACGACTGAATTATCCGGCCGGCAGGAAAGTATCCAGAAATCCGTTATTTTAATGATGCGTAACGTTGACCAGCGCATTCAGGGATTTACAGTACAAAATGAACAACAGCTGACGGGGATACGGGATACTGTAGAAAAAAGGCTGCAGTTTTTACAGGAGGATAATGCCCGGCGCTTGGAAGAAATGCGTGCAACAGTCGATGAAAAACTGCAACAGACACTGGAGACCAGAATCGGAAAATCATTTCAACTGGTCAGTGACCGGTTGGAACAGGTTTATCGCGGGCTGGGAGAAATGCAGTCTCTCGCGGCAGGGGTAGGGGACCTGAAAAAAGTCCTCTCCAATGTCAAAACACGCGGTATTTTGGGAGAAGTCCAATTAGGAGCCATCCTGGAGCAGCTGTTATCGCCGGAACAATATCAGGCGAATGTGGCAACCAAACGCGGAAGCAGAGCCGTCGTGGAATATGCGGTGGTTTTACCGGGGGATGGGGAACAGCCGGTCTATTTGCCTATTGACGCAAAATTTCCTGCGGATGCTTATACACAACTGACGGATGCTTATGAAAAAGGAGACGCGGAGGGGATTACTGTTGCTTCCGCGCTTTTGTCGAACCGTATTAAATCGTTTGCGAAAGACATCCGGGACAAATATCTCGATCCTCCCCATACCACAGATTTTGCAATCATGTTCCTTCCGTTTGAGGGGCTGTATGCACAGGTGTTACGTTTAAATCTGCTGGAAACATTACAGCGTGAGTATAAAGTAAATATCGCGGGGCCGACAACAATGGCGGCCCTGCTGAATAGTCTTCAGATGGGCTTTCAGACATTGGCAATTCAGAAACGGTCCAGTGAGGTCTGGGATGTCCTTGGTGCCGTTAAGACGGAGTTTGACCGATTTGGAGAAGTATTGGATATTACACAACAGCGGTTGGAGCAGGCGAATCATGAACTGGACAAGCTGGTCGGCGTACGCACCCGGATGATCCGGCATAAGTTAGCGCAGATATCGACTGTCTCCTCTGAAAAGACGGAACAGTTGCTGAAAGACTAAGAAAACCGGACTTTTTAAGAAGCGGGGGATAGGCGTAAAGAAAACGAACATGTTAATAAGTAAATGGATATAAAAGGATTAAAAAAATATGCTGATCAGCTTGGAAAATGCATCAAAGCTCTTTGCGGAAAGAGTCATCTTTATGGGTGTCAATCTGAAAATTGAAGAGGGAGATCGCATTGGGCTAGTCGGCGTAAATGGCGTCGGGAAGTCAACACTTCTGAACGTATTGGAAGGTTCTTTGCCTGTGGACGAAGGGGAACGTGCGGCCAGAAACGGCCTAAGGATCGGATTTTTGCGTCAAAACAGCGGCGTGGAAGGGTCTGCCTCCATTCAGGAAGAAATGCGGTCGGTTTTTCGCCCGTTATTGGATACGCAGCGGCAGATGAGGCGGCTGGCAATACAGATGGGGCAGTTTGCCGATCATAAAGACCGGGAATACAAAAAAATCACGGAAGAATATGACCAATTGCAGGCCTATTTTGAAAGTAATGAAGGCTATCAGATTGAAGTTAAAATAAAAACCGTCCTGAACGGTATGGGCTTCGGCGACCGGGACCCGGAAACAATTTGTTCTACCTTATCCGGCGGGGAAAAAACAAGGCTGGCATTGGCAAAACTGCTGCTGGCGGAGCCGGAACTGCTGATGCTGGACGAACCGACAAACCATCTGGATTTTGCAACTCTGCAATGGCTCGAAGAATACCTGCAGGACTATAGGGGCGCACTTGTGGTTGTCTCACATGACCGCTATTTTCTCGATAAAATCTGTACAAAGATCTGGGAGCTTGCAAACCTGAAGTTTACTTCTTATAAAGGGAATTACACAAAGTACACAAAAACGCGTGAAATGCTTTATGAACGCCAGCTGAAAGAATATGAGATGCAACAGTCCCATGTTGCGAAGCTGACAGATTATATCGCGCGCAATAAGGTGCGCGCTTCCACAGCGGGAATGGCAAAAAGCAAGGAAAAAGAACTTGAACGCATGGAATTGATCAAGCAGCCGCCAAAACCGCTGCATTCTGCGCGCATGGCCTTCCGGTTTGAACGGGAACCGGTGAAGGATATTCTGCATGTGCAGGGACTGACGATGAAGGTGGGAAGCGGGGAGACGGAACGGACGCTCTGCAGACATGCGGATTTTGACCTGCTCCGCGGCGAGAAGGTTGCGCTTGTCGGAAGCAACGGCGTCGGAAAGTCTACATTCCTCAAAACAGTGCTGGGACAGCTCCGGCCAGAGGAAGGACGGGTCCAGTGGGGACGCAACGTCAAGCTTGCCTATTTTGAGCAGGAACAGCTGGACCTCCATCCCTATAAAACGGTTTTGGCTGAACTTTGGGACCGGTTTCCCACAACGTATGAACAGGATATCCGAAATGTTCTGGGAAACTTGCTGTTTACGGGGGATTCCATCTATAAGCAGGTTGGAACCCTGTCCGGCGGTGAAAAAGCAAGGCTCAAATTTGCCATTATGATGTATGAGGAAGGAAACGTTCTGCTGCTTGACGAGCCGACCAACCATTTGGACCTTTCGACCAAAGAAGTTTTGGATAAAGCGCTGATAGATTATGAAGGGACCATTCTGATGGTTTCGCATGACCGCTATCTCCTCAGCCGCATGCCTACGCGGATTGTGGAGATGTTTCCTGACCGGTTTGTCAGTTATGACGGCGGATATGAGGTTTACCTTGAAAAGAGCAGAGAACTGCCGGCGACAGATGCGCAGCCTCCTGCGGAACGGACAAGAGCGGATAATGAGTATTATCGGAGCAAGAAACAACGCGCGGAAGAAGTGGCGCGAAAAAAACGTCTGATTCAGGTAGAGCAGGAGATATCGGACTTGGAAACGCAGATTGCGCAGGAACAGCAGGAGATGTGTGACCCCTCTGTGTCAAGCGATTACCAAAAGGTTGCATCGATCTGCCAGCAGCTTGAGGAGATGCGGGCGGAGCTTTCCGACCGGATGGAAGAATGGGCGGAACTTTCCGAGGAATTTGCCTGATCAAGGTGGGGGGATAACTTATGGCTTGGATTCTGATGCAGCAGGTAGCAGTCATTTTTCTGTTGATGGGTATCGGTATGATACTGAAAAAGAAGCGGATCATCAGCGTCGAAGCCGCAGGGATGGTTTCTAATCTCGTCATCATCATTATCATTCCCAGTGTGATTGTGCAGGCGTTTCAGCGGGATCTGGAAAGGGAAATGCTTATCGGTATGGGCACGGCGTTTTTGCTTGCCGTACTGTTTCATATTATGGCCGTGATCGTTACAAAATGGCTGCCGCGCCCGCGGGACGATAACCGGTATCCTGTGGAGCGGCTGCTTGCGATCTGCTCTAACTGCGGATTTATGGGGATTCCGCTGATGACCGCAGTAATGGGCGAAGTGGGAACACTTTACGCCGCCATTTATGTTGCGGCCTTCAATTTGTATCTATGGTCGCACGGGGTTATGATTCTGCGGAAAACCAGAAAAATCAGCGCGAAACAACTGTTTTGCACCCCGGGGATGATCGGGGTAGGGGTCGGTGTAACGCTGTTTTTCCTGCAGCTGCGTCTGCCTTCTTTATTTTCTATCACGCTTAATTATCTGGCGGCGATGAACACGCCGCTGCCGACCATAATCACGGGTGTCTTTTTGGCGGACATTTCATTTACGAAGGCGCTCCGCGACCGGTATGTTTATCTGGCAACGGCCTTGCGGCTGCTGATTCTGCCGCTTCTGTTCATCGGACTGATTTGGGTGATGCGGGTGCCGACCTGGTTCCCGGAAGCGCCTATGACCGCTCTGGCCATGGTTATCTGCAGCAGTTGCTCCGGAGCCATTACAACGGCGATGATGCCGGCGCGTTATGGCGGGGATTCTTCGCACGGTGCGGCGCTGGTTGCCGTATCAACGCTGTTCTCCATTTTGACGATTCCTTTTGTGGCGACTCTGGCTCAATGGCTGTTTACCTCTACATAAAGACCCGGCCGGCAATTGCCGCATATGAATAAAGCTGTTTTTGGTTTAAAAAATTTGCTATAGGATTTTTAAGTCCTACGGCTTTTCTCTTGTCTTCTACCTTGCCCATAAAGTTAATAAACATCAACCTGCTGGGTATCGTTTTTCTTCTTGTACGGTTCGGAACGCTCATACATCACAATCTTCTCGACAAACTCTTGCACGATTTTAAGTATCGGCTTCTGAATAGCAGTGTTTCCGTCTACAACCGCCATGAGGCGGTCGGTATTTAGCATGGGATCCTTGCTAGAGTTGATTTTCTGCTCCAGCGCCAGGACGCTGGAAAAACTATCTGCGCACCGCAAAGGGTGAGGATGGATGTCCGATAGATAGGACGCTTGCCACACCTTTCGGTGTGACTTCGTCCCTGTTGTCTGCCACTCTTTCAAAGAAGAAAAGAGGGTAAGAGTGCAAAATAGCTCTGTGCGAAAAATCACACAGAGCTATTCGGGGAAATATCCAAAATACAGATCTTCAATAAAACCTTAATTAGATAAACTAAATAGTCCGTCCAACCTCATTTCCCGACCAGATGGCATTCAGGACTTTTCCGGGTTTTTGGGCATCGCCAATTACTTTATACGGAATCTTCAGCTTTTCAACAATCGAAACGACTTCCTGATTGCTTTTCGCTCCGACCGCCATGATTACAGCCCCGCAGGAAATTATTTGCTTTTTTCCATCCGTTTCTACGACGATGGAATCCGGTTTGATTTCCATAGCTTTTGTATTGACATAAACCTTCATGTGATAATTCTGAATAATTTTCTGTGCATAAGGCTGAATATATACTTCAAGATCTTTGCCGACCTTGTCCAGCATTTCAATAATCGTAATTTTTTTCCCTTGGCAGGCAAGTATTTCGGCAACTTCCAGACCGACGAGGCCGCCACCGATAACAGTAACCTCCGATGCGGAAATATATTCTTCCGCTCCGATGACACGCCGGGCGTCAAAAACGTTTCCCCCATTAACCCCCGGTATGGGTGGAATCGACGACGCTGATCCTGTCGCAATAATGATTTCGTCTGGATTTACTTTTTTAATTCTGTCTTCCGTCGCTTCTGTGTACAGTCTCACATCCACGCCTGCTTTTATGGCACGGTAGCCCATATGGCTGGCGGATTCGCTGAATCCTTCCTTATAAGGCGCAAACCCCGCCAACAGGAACTGACCGCCCAATCTGACGCTTTTTTCAAACAAGGTTACCTTGTGGCCTCTTTCACTTGCGACACGCGCGGACTCCAGACCTGCGGGCCCGCCGCCAATTACCAGCACATTCTTTTTGACCTCGGCATCCTTTATCACAACCTCCGCTTCATGACAGGCTGCGGGGTTAAAAATACATGAAATACCGGTACCTTGGAAAAACCGCTCAACACAACCCTGTTCGCAGGAAATGCATCTTACAATCTGATCTGACTCGCCGTTTTTAAGTTTTGTGACATAATCCGGATCGGACAGTTGTCCGCGGCCGATTCCCACAAAGTCCACTTTTTCATCCCGAATCAGTTCTTCCGCCAGTTCCGGAGAAGTGATTCTTCCAGCGGCAATCACGGGAATATTCAGTGCTTTGCGGAATGTCGCAGCACTTTCTACATTAAGAGCAATCGGCTGATAATAAGGCGGGACGGTGTAGGGAAGAACCGTATAGCATCCCTGTGACACGTTCAATGCGTCGATACCTTCTTCCTTATAAAGCGCGGCGACTTTGAGAGTATCTTCCAGAGTAACCCCGTTGTCAACATTTTCCGTCGCGCTGATGCGTAACAATACGGGAAAGTCTTTTCCCACCTGTTTTCTGATTTCGCGGATAACCTCGCATCCGAATCTTGCCCTGTTTTCTAAACTTCCGCCATATTCGTCCGTCCGATTGTTGGAGTAAGAATTTAAAAAACAATCGATCAGATACCCATGTGCCCCATGAATTTCCACCGCGTCGAATCCTGCTTTTTTAGCACGGAGGGCGGCCGACCCAAACGCCTGAACAATTTCGTTGATTTCATCTTTGCTCATAACATGTGGCATTGCCTGAATGAATGGACATGGAATGGCAGATGGGGCCCAGGGAGCCTCTCCCGATGCTGTTCCCGTTTGCCTTCCGCCATGCCATAGCTGCAAGCAGATTTTTCCGCCTTCGTTATGCACCGCTTCCGCAAGCTTTGTAAGACCCGGAAGAAAATCGTCGTTATAGGCGTTGATTGTGTGCAATTGTGCCGCAGTTGGATGAACACAAGTGAATTCGACGATGTTCATTGCGCAGCCGCCTTTTGCTCTGCGTGCGTGGTAATCAATCAATCTTTGATTGATTTTTCCGTCGGCATCCGGATGACCTGTGCCCATCGCAGGCATTATAATACGGTTTTTTAATTCTAATGTGCCGATTTTGCCGGGAGACAGTAACTGTTGAAATTCCATTCAAGACCAGTCCTTTCGATTGACTTTAGCTATAAATATTATTACTATAGTAATATAAATATAAACTAAAGTCACTATGATTGTCAATGATTTATCATATGGAATTTTTTAAATTTATTTGATTTTTAATGCAGAATCAAATACAATTATTTTTGAAAATGCATATAAAAGATTTTAAGTGATAAATAGACGTATTCTAGTCAATTTCAAAAATAGAAAGTAATATATGAGGGGTCATTAATGGAAATAAACAATCAACTATCGACCAAAGAAAAAATTGTAAATTTTGGCATACAGCTAATCAAAGAGAAGGGATATAAAAAGACTTCGGTAGATGATATATGCAAAATTACAAATATTAGTAAGACAACATTTTATTATCATTTTAAGTCTAAAGTAGACCTTATTTCCCATTTTTTTATTAGAATCAATCAAACAATGAACCAGCATATGTCGGAGATCATGTCAGCAAGCGACTTCGTTAATCAGCTTTGGATATGCAATAAAATTTATCTTGATTATTTGGAGAAACTTGGACCTGATATTACAAAAGAACTTTATATCGCAAATTTAAGGAAAGACGCCAAAATTTTGGCACCAGACGACATTTACCTGAAAAGCGTCATGCTTGTTTTGATTGAAAAAGGCCAGAAGTCTGGGCAGATCCAAAATAGAACGGATCCCTGGATTCTGTTTCAAGCTCTTCTTACCCTTACAAACGGTGCCGTTTATGTCTGGGCAATGAAAAACGGTGACTATAATTTAAATGATCAGGCAAAAAAACTTTATCTTGCCCTGATTAATTCTGTGGAGAAAATACAATCAGGGAGTATTCCAAATTCTGTGTAAAGTTCAAACACAGGTGCAAAATAAACTCTGGCGGCAGCGGCATTGTCCGATGCCGCCTTATCTGCAATATAACAGCAGGACATTGGAAGTCAAGGGAGACGATGCCGTTTGTTCACCCTTGACTTCCGCTGTGCATAATATCAATCCGGGATTCGATCGGTAAAAGACTCGGTTAGTTGCGCATGGAAAAAGTATTCAAAGCTTGCAATTCATCGGTAATCATGTGGCTGTGTGCTAAACAATTATAATTTTTATAAACGTCCTTGTTGGAGGACTGCTAATTGCCGGCCGGGATTCTTATAGAATTTTGCTGGTAACCAGATACAGCGCGGCGGAAAATTCGTCCGGCAAAACTGCGGCAATTGGTAAAAGGTTGAGTTTTTTTTGCTGTGCAATCGCTTCCTGCATGCGTTTTGCGAGGAATACGGCGCGCACCCTGCGGTCGAGCAGTTCCAGTGTTTTTGCGCTGAATTCGGGCTGCTCCGGAACCGAAATGTCCGAAAGCGCCATCGCCAGCTTTTCCCGCCAATGGTTTGGTGTATAAAGAATGACGGGATCCAGATCGAACAGTTCGCCGGCACATTCCATCCCGTCCAGCGCATAAGCGCGGACACTTGGAGTTTTCATGCCGCGGCGCAGGCAGCGTTTTTCAATCGCGCGCAAAGCAACGGAATCCAAAAAGGTCTGTCCGGAGCTTTCCATTCCGAGCAATGCCGAGTGGGTGTAGAAGTCCCTGTAGTACCGGCGGACGAGTTCCGAAAGGCTTCCTTTGACAAATGCAAATGCGCATCCGTCAAATACACCGAAAGTGCGCATCGTGTCGAGATAGCCAAGGCGCATATTCTGACGGGTGGAAGTCGGGTCAAACAGCAGGATGGAACCGAGATTCCAGTAGCAGCGGATCGTCTGAATGTCGTACTGATCAAACTCTTTTTCCCATCGGGTGATTCCGATTGCGTTCATATGAACGGCAATGACCTGTTCAGCCCCACGGTCTATCGCCATCCGGATAGGCATGTTGTCATAATAGCCGCCGTCGATATATTTTTTTCCGTCGATGGTCTGCGGGCGGATGGCGGGGAACAGGGCGCAGGACGCGATCAGGTGTTCCGTAAGCCGTCCGGGAGGGATGTCTTCCCGCCAGAATCGGCAGGGTTTCATGCCGTCCATGCGGACGGCGACGAAGCCGAAATCGACCGGGGACTGTCTCACAGCCTGTTCGTCCAGAAACGAAAGCAGAAGGTGCTCCAGCGCTTTTGTA
Source organism: Bacillota bacterium (assembly GCA_023394255.1). Taxonomy (GTDB): domain Bacteria; phylum Bacillota; class Clostridia; order Oscillospirales; family Ruminococcaceae; genus Anaerotruncus. Next base: position 8,741 of record JAEXAZ010000191.1, read on the forward strand.
CCGACTCCGCCTTTTGTTGCGGCGGCGCGGCTGAACAGGCGAAGTGCAGCCAGCCATTTTCTGCGTGGAGAGAGCGTTTCATCCAGCGGGATATCGTCAAACACACGGGAAGTTTCGAGCTCCTGCCAAAGGCGGCGGGCCTGTTCCAGATCCCCCTGCGCGATCACGGCGCCGTTGAGCGCGCCCACAG